>NZ_JBHFNS010000055.1:0-112326 GCF_041929135.1 Floridaenema fluviatile BLCC-F154
CCCCAGTCCCCAGTCCCCAGTCCCCAGTCCCCAGTCCCCAGTCCCCAGTCCCCCAAACACTACCTTTCCCTTTCCGAACGGATTCAATCTCGACCTTTACCACCTGTGGAAGTTGTGGATATGCGGGAAGAGTTACGGGAGGGGAATAAGTCGATTTTTAGTCGATCGCTCCAAGAAGCATTACAACAATTACAAACCCAAAAAAAACAAGGAATTCTCTTTATTCATCGTCGCGGACATAGTACTTTTGTCTCCTGCCGTAGTTGCGGATATGTCATCGAATGTCCCAATTGTGATGTCTCTTTGTCCTATCATCACACCCAAGAAAACGCACCCGAACTTTTACGTTGTCATTACTGTAACTTTATCCGTTCTCATCCCGAAGATTGCCCAGAATGCGGTTCTCCCTATTTAAAATTCTTCGGTAGTGGAACGCAAAAAGTAGCCGAAGAATTAAGAAAATTATTTCCTCAATTACGAGTCATTCGTTTTGACAGTGACACCACTCGCACTAAAGGAGCACATCGAACTTTATTAACTCAATTTACCAATGGCGAAGCCGACTTATTAGTAGGAACTCAAATGCTCACCAAAGGATTGGATATTTCCCAAGTTACATTAGTCGGAATAGTCGCCGCCGATGGATTATTACACTTATCCGATTATCGAGCAACAGAAAGAACATTTCAAACCTTAACCCAAGTAGCAGGTCGTGCAGGTAGAGGCGACGATCCCGGTCGAGTAATTCTACAAACTTACACCCCCGAACATTCCGTAATTCAAGCAGTTAAAAAACATGATTTTCAATCATTCATTGCTGAAGAATTACCCCAAAGAGCCGAATCAAATTATCCGCCTTACGGACGTTTAGTATTATTCAGATTAAGCAGTTTAGATGCTGCCCAAGTTGAAGAAGCTGCCCAAATTTTAGCAGGTTGGTTGCGTCCTCCACAAAATAGTAATAGTTATGAAATTTTAGGCCCCGCACCCGCTAGCATTATGCGCGTAGCTAATCGTTATCGTTGGCAAATTCTTTTGAAATTACCACCTAATATAATTGTGGAATTACCAGACTTTAACGAGTTGCGTGACTTATGCCCGAAAGCAGTTAGTTTGACGATCGACGTTGACCCCATAAACATGATGTAATTGGGAACTAGGAACTGGGGACTGGGGAAGTTTTGAGTTGAAGAGTTCTCTTGCCCCTCTGCCCCCCTGCCCCTCTGCCCCTCTGCCCCCCTGCCCCCCTGCCCCTCTGCCCCTACGCTGGACAAACAGAAGCATTTGTGCCGTCTGGTTTTAGTTGTTGATAAGTAAGGTTAAATCTGCCAACTGCGCCCGGAGTTGCACTAGTTACTAGTAAGTTATAAGTACCAGTTGTGGGTAATTTTGTCCGAATTACTGCGTTAATTGAATTTGCTTGTTTTGGCTGTTGCTCTACCATTTGACCATTAGGAGCATAAAGTACTACAACAGGATTAATTAATAATTGATTTACCTGTAATGTATCTGCCCTTGTTTGGGTAGGACTACCTCCGACTAAACTAACTCGAATTAATTGATCTTTTTGCCCATTAAACAAGTACTTTTGAAACCTTCTGCCTTGAAAACGAAAGTCACTTGTTGAGAGCCTACCCTGAATAGTTTTGTCACATTGTAAGCGGGTAGAACGAGAAATTTTCGCCGGAGATGGCAATTGACTTTGAGCAATCAGAAGTTGATTATTGGTTTGTTTAGGAATTAAAGCTTGAGCAAAACCATCAGGAAAGAACAGCGGATTACTCAAGATGGTCAACCCAAACCCCAAAAGGCAACAACCTAAATATACACCTAATTTTGCCAGGTAGCGTTTTTGCAACTTTTTCCCCACAATTACCACTGTTTGATTTTCCTCACTAATTCCAAATTTTAAAGTTAAATTCTCAAATTTTTAAGCAATGCCTGTGGGATTACTCCACAACCGTTGGATAATCCGATCGATCTCTTCTGCCTGTTCTTCTTTCCCTTGAGCTTTAAACAAATCTCTAGCTTTTTTAAAGGCTTCTATTGCTTCCTCTTTTTGACCTGTACGGCTCATAACTAAACCTAAGTTAGCGTAAGCTTCGGCAAATTCTGGCTGAATCCGAACCGTTTCTTCCCACTGTTTAATTGCTGCTTCTACTTCCCCTTGCTGGGCAAGAACGTTGCCTAAATTGTAGTGAGCTTTGGCGTAGTCGGGTTTAATTTTAATTGCTGCTTTATACTCTTTTTCTGCACCTGTAAAATCTTCTTGTTGCACTAACATATTGCCCAAGTTATAATGAGCCTCTGCCATGTTTGGTTGAATAGTTAGGGCTTTTCGATAAGCGGCGATCGCTTCCGAGTCTTTACCTTGACTTGCTAAAGCTACTCCCATATTTAAATGCGCTGCTGCTAACTTAGGATTCAAATTTAGGGCTTTTTGGTATTTGGCGATCGCTTCTGCCAATTTCCCTTGCTGTTGCAAAGAAATTCCCTCTTCATAATAATCTTGAGCCTGTTCTTTATTTTGGGAAACTTGAGCAACTACACTCTCAATGGTGGACTGATTTGTTCCCTGTTTCTGCCAACTTGACTCCGATAATGCTGGTGCAGGATTGCTTAGAGTGATGCCAGTAACAGCGGCAGTTAACAGGTTGATAAAAAAATAAGTGTTTTTAATCATTGACATGAACTGAAAAGTGTGTATTAGGAGCCTTAGCTGCTTTTCGCAGATTAAAACCCATGATATCGTTATCGAAAAAAAAAGCTAGTGTTTTGCCAAAAGTTCTGCGGCGACTAAATCTTTCTGAATCGCTAAAACTGCGGCTTGAGTGCGATCGCGCACTTCTAACTTTTGTAAAATTGCATGAACATGAACTCGCACAGTGCCAATTGTAATGTAAAGGAGTTCCGCAATTTCTTGGTTGTTTTTTCCCGCAGCAATCAACGCCAAAATTTCCTGTTCCCGCCGAGTCAGGGGATTAGTTAAAACTTCTGTTGATTTAGCATTAGAAGGCGGATTTGCAGCAAAAGCGGCGCGAATTTCGCTGGTAACAGTTTGATCCCACCAAGAAGCACCTGCGGCGACAGAACGCAATGCCAAAATTAAAACTTCTGCTTCAATTCCTTTGAGACAATATCCTTGAGCTCCTGCGGCAATTAAGCGTTCGATCAAAGGTTTTTGGGAATGGGAAGTTAAAACTAAAACAGGCAATTGTGAATGTTGTTCTTTGATGCGACGACAAGCTTCCACACCGCCAATTCCCGGTAATCCCACATCGAGTAAAACCACATCTAAAGGATATTGATTTGCTAATTCTACAGCTGTTTCGCCGTCAGTTGCTTCTGCTACTATTTCTATTCCAGGTTCTTGTTGCAAACGCATAAATAAACCCAGGCGAAATAGTTCATCATCTTCGACTAAAAGTATTCGTAAAAGTGCAGGTTTCATCACGAATTTTCAGAAATTGCTGGAGAACTTGGGAGTCGAAAACCAAACAAAGCGCCAGATGGTAAGAGGTTTTCTGCCCAAATTGTACCTCCATGAGCGGTAATAATTTGCCGACTTAAATATAAGCCTAACCCAGAACCTTGACTTTGGCGATCGCTACTTCCCTGGTAAAATCGCTCAAATAAGTGAGCTAGTTCATCTTTAGGTATTCCTTGTCCGCGATCTAAAATTTTGACTACTTGCTGATGGGAATCACTTTCTAATCTTACTTCTACTTTTCCCCCACGAGGAGAATGATTAATCGCATTAATTAGGAGATTGGTAAATACTCGCTGTAATTGTAAAGCATCTCCATTTACCCACAAATTTTGCCGAAAATTGGATGCACCATAATTAAGAGAAATATGCACGCGCCGAGAAGCTGCTAATTCAGTCAAAGTCGCAATTACCTCTTCAACTAACGATGCTAAATTAACTAATTTTAATTTTAGTTTTAATCCTTCCGAATCGTACTGATAAATATCTAAGAGAGTTTGAACTAATTGCAGGGTTGATTGATGGGAACGCACCATCATTTCTAACACTTTACGTTGAGCAAAACTACATTCCCCAAATTGACCTTTTTCAAAAGATTTAATAGTTTCAATTGCGCCCAAAATGGGAGTTTTTAAATCGTGAGTCAGCGTAGAAACAAAATCTTCTCGCATACTCGCTAGTCGTTGTTGGTAAAGTAATTTGCCTTGCTGATTAGCGATTGCTTCTTCATAATGACGAATGCGATCGCTTAACCAACCTGTCACCACAAGTGCCAATACTGCGATAAACCGATTTGCCAAAGTTGGTAGTGAAAAATCATAGTCAGGAATGAATAAATTTACCAATGTTAACGCTGAAGCTGCTAAAGTTACTTGTAAATTTGCTTTTCTACCTAAACGATAATTAGTCAATAAAATTGGCCCTGTATAAAGGTAGCCAAACACATATTCCGAAGGTGTAGCATACTCTAAAGCGATGACGATCGCAAATGCGATCGCAATCATTATCCAAGTATTTCTGCGATCGTTCTTAGTAAAAATAGCTGCCTTCATCGTTCACTATTTATAAATTGTAGGGTGCGTATAGCCTACGGCATTTAAGAAAAGCGACAGCGTAACGCACCATCTCCAACACTTAGCATCTTTCCCCAATATTAACGTAAAACCTCCAAAAAAAAATCACAACTATACTTCCAGATATAGATCCGTTTATAACTTCAAATATAGGTAACAACTGAAAGCTATTTTAAAATATATAGACGCAAAATATATAAACCATAATAACCACACCCAAACAATTTTATATCACCGATCTGATGTAAACAATCCCCAAATAAATAAAAATAATTGTAGAAATTCCCATTGGCTAAAAACATCATGAAAACCATAAACATGATGAAACCTAGACTGACTCAAATAACAATACAATTCAACAGTTGTTACTGCGGTTTACCCTTATCTGCAATTAAATTACCCAAACATTGCCTTTGTTTAGGAATCATCAGAAAAGATGAATTAATTTTAGCCAGCAGCGAACCAATAATTTACTGTGGAGATGACATTTTAGCCCTAGCAATTAAAGGAGGAAACGCCCCAGAACTTGAATTTATCCTCAGAAAACATCATCCAATTTTATGGTCAGGCATCAGCTGCGATCTAGCAAGAAAGCACCATTCTCATGAACACGAATTATTCCAGTGGTAACATTTTGGTAAATATTTATGTGGCAAGGATTTTTACAAATTGCACTAACTCTCGTCATTTTAATCATCATTACCCCCTTTTTGGGACAGTACATGGCGCGAGTATACTTAGGCAAAAAAACCTTTTTAGAACCGATAATTTCTCCAGCAGAACAACTGATTTATAAACTCAGTGGCATTGCTTACCCAACAGAAATGACAGGTTGGCAATATATCAAAGCCCTACTTTATAGCAACTTGTTCATGGGGATTTTCGTTTATTTAATCTTCCTGTTACAAGGAGTATTACCCCTAAATCCCACCAACCTAGATGCACCCAGTTGGGATTTAGCATTACATACAGCAATCTCCTTTTTAACTAACACAAACCAACAGCATTATTCCGGCGAAACAACCTTAAGTTACCTCAGTCAAACAGTTGCTATTACTTTTTTAATGTTCACTTCCGCAGCAACAGGTTTAGCAGTTGGCATTGCCTTTATTCGCGGATTAACAGGCAGACCATTAGGCAACTTTTACGTTGATTTAATTAAATCAATTACTCGAATTTTACTACCGATTTCTTTAGTTGGGGCATTGCTATTACTAATTTTTGGTGTGCCGGAAACCTTAGCAAGTCCAGCTACAGCCACTACCTTAGAAGGCAACATTCAAGTAATAGCCAGAGGGCCAGTTGCCCACTATGAAATTATTAAACAATTAGGAGAAAATGGCGGTGGATTTTTTGGGATAAATTCTGCCCATCCCTTTGAAAATCCTAATGCTATAACCAATTTAATTGAAATCCTTGCTATGGTTAGTATTCCGGCAGCGTTAATCTACACTTACGGAATATTTGCTAATAATACCAAGCAAGCATGGTTACTGTTTTGGATGGTATTTATCATCTTTGTTTTCTTAATTGGAATTAGCGCCATTGGTGAATATCAAGGCAACCCTTTAGTCAATACCATTTTAGGTAGACAAGAACCAAATTTAGAAGGAAAAGAAATTAGATTTGGTTGGGCACAAACAGCACTTTGGGCAGTTGTTACCACTGCAACAATGTGCGGCGCAGTTAACGGAATGCACGATTCTTTAATGCCTACAGGTGGTTTTTCCACTCTGTTTAATTTGTTTCTACAAATCATTTGGGGAGGTCAAGGAACGGGTACAGCTTACTTGTTTATTTACTTAATTTTGTCTGTGTTTGTGACTGGATTAATGGTAGGAAGAACTCCCGAATTTTTAGGGCGAAAAATTGAAAAGCGGGAAATAGTTCTGGCTAGTGTTATCCTCTTAGTTCATCCAATTTTTGTGTTAATTCCAGGGGCAATTACCTTAGCTTTTCCGGGGATTTCAGGAATTACTAACCCTGGTTTTCATGGCATTTCCCAAGTAATTTATGAATATGCCTCCGCTTCAGCAAATAATGGTTCTGGTTTTGAAGGTTTAGGAGACAATACATTGTGGTGGAATTTGAGTGCTAGTGTCAGTCTTTTGGGAGGACGTTACATTCCAATTATTGCGCTTTTGTTATTAGCAGATAGCATGAATAACAAACAACCAGTACCAGAAACTCCGGGTACTTTACGCACTGATACAACGTTATTTACTAGTGTTACAGCTGGCGTAATTTTGATTTTGGGTGCGTTAACTTTCTTTCCGGTTTTAGCACTTGGTCCGATCGCAGAAGGCTTTTTAATCGCCAGTGGTAACTAATCAATAAAACAGGACTTTTAACCAATGACAAAAACTACTTCTAAACCCAGACGTACACCTCAAGGTTCCAGAGAATCTCGCCGTCACACACCAAAAGTTAACACCAAAGGACTTTATAAAAGGGCGATTCGTGATGCTTTTGTCAAACTCGATCCCCGTATCCAAATAAAAAATCCGGTGATGTTTGTAGTTTGGATTGGCACAATTATCACCGCCTTATTAACAATCAATCCCTATTTATTTGGCAACGTACTAGGCGATAATTTACGGCTTTTCAATGGCTTAATTACTGTAATTTTGTTCCTCACATTATTGTTTGCCAATTTTGCGGAAGCAGTGGCAGAAGGCAGAGGAAAAGCCCAAGCAGATGCCCTACGTTCTACCAAATCAGACACCATTGCGAGAAAACTTTCTCCTGATGGCAAAGTTCAAGAAGTAAGTTCTACAACTTTGCGTCGAGGTGACATTGTTAAAGTAATTTCTGGCGATATAATTCCGGCTGATGGAGAAGTAATTTCTGGCGTTGCTTCGGTAGATGAATCAGCAATTACCGGAGAATCTGCACCAGTTTTAAAAGAACCGGGTTCTGATATTGCTAGTTCGGTTACAGGCGGTACAAAAATTATTTCCGATGAACTAACAATTAGGGTAACAGCTGACCCTGGAAAAGGGTTTATTGACAGAATGATTTCCCTAGTAGAAGGTGCAGAACGTAGCAAAACACCAAACGAAATTGCTTTAACTGTTTTATTAGCAGTTTTAACTCAAGTATTTCTCATCGTTGTAGCGACACTTCCGCCCTTCGCTAACTATGTACAAAATCCCGTCAGCGTGGCGATTTTAATTGCCCTTTTAGTCGCCTTAATTCCGACTACAATTGGCGGTTTGTTGAGTGCGATCGGGATTGCAGGAATGGATAGAGTTGCCCAATTTAATGTAGTTGCTACTTCAGGAAGGGCGGTAGAAGCTTGCGGCGATGTCAATACTTTAGTGTTAGATAAAACAGGCACAATCACTTTAGGAAATCGCCTTGCAGAAGAGTTCATTCCTGTTAATAATCATTCCGTAGAAGAAGTTGCCAATATTGCCTTAGCTGCGAGTGTTTTTGATGAAACACCGGAAGGTAAATCAATAGTAAGATTAGCGGAAAAACTGGGTGCTAAAGTGAATTTTAACCGCAAACAAGCTGAAGGAATTGAATTTTCTGCTAAAACCCGAATGAGTGGCACAGATTTACCAGATGGTAGAGAAATTAGAAAGGGTGCGGTGGATGCAATTAAAGGATTTGTTCGTTCTCGCGGAGGCAAATTAGCAGCAGATTTAGACGCAGCTTATGAAAGAGTTTCCCGCCTTGGTGGTACACCTTTAGCAGTTTGTCAAAATGGCGATATTTATGGAGTAATTTATCTCAAAGACATCATTAAACCAGGGATTCGAGAAAGATTTGAACAACTGCGACGCATGGGTGTGCGAACAGTTATGTTAACCGGAGATAACCGAATTACTGCTTCCGTAATTGCCGAAGAAGCGGGTGTCGATGACTTCATTGCGGAAGCAACTCCTGAAGACAAAATTGCTGTAATTCAAAGGGAACAAGCTGAGGGAAAATTAGTAGCAATGACGGGAGATGGTACTAATGATGCGCCAGCTTTAGCCCAAGCAAATGTAGGTTTAGCGATGAATTCTGGTACTCAAGCTGCTAAAGAAGCGGCGAATATGGTTGATTTAGATTCTGATCCTACAAAGTTAATTGATTTAGTGACAATTGGCAAACAATTGTTAATTACTCGTGGGGCTTTAACTACTTTTTCTGTTGCTAATGATATCGCTAAATACTTTGCAATTATTCCCGTAATTTTCGTTGCAGCAGGGTTAGAAGCTTTAAACATTATGGGATTAACAAGTACTCAGTCAGCGGTGTTATCAGCATTAATTTACAACGCTTTAATTATCCCAGTTTTGATTCCTTTAGCCTTAAGAGGAGTAAAGTTTAGACCTTTAACAGCTAACCAACTTTTGCAACGCAACATTTTAATTTATGGCTTTGGTGGAGTAGTCGCACCGTTTATCGCAATTAAGGTAATTGATGTCATCATTTCTGCGGTGGGATTAGCATAGTAAATTGATGAATTTTAGGAGATATTCTGATGAAACTTAGCAAAAATATTGAGTTATTTCAGTTGCAATTACCTAGAAAACCTTTACCAATTGTCCTGTTTTTTTCTCTATGTTTAAACCTGATTGTTGCTCCTGCGGTTTATGCGGCAGCTAATGGAGAGATCGATCGCTTTTCCGCCTGGGCAATTGGTTTATTAGGTTTATTAACTTTCGGTCTTTCTATCTACTTATTTGTTGTAATCTTTCAACCGGAGCGTTTTTAAAATGATGCGAGAAATTGGACGATCGATTCGCGTTAGTTTAGCACTTTGGGTGTTAACTGCTATTCTTTATCCCGGCGTAATGTTGGCTGTTGGTTTATTACCACCTTTGCAATTTCAAGCTAATGGAAGTATTTTGAAAAATCCTCAAGGACAGGTGATTGGTTCAGCTTTAATTGGTCAATCTTTCACTACAAATCGTTATTTTTTGAGTCGTCCTAGCACTGTTGATTATAGCACTTTTACGCAGCAGGAATTTAATCCAGTCAACCCTGATAATATCATTGAAAAAACTGGAACTTCCGGCGCTAGTAACTTGGCTCCCAGCAATCCAGAATTAATTAAAAGAGTGCAATTGCAAGTTAACAACCTTAAACAATTGGGTGTTCAACCAACAGCAGATTTAGTTTATACTTCTGGTTCTGGGTTAGATCCTCATATTAGTTTAGAAGCAGCTAAGGCTCAGATTTCTAGAGTAGCACAAGTGCGATCGCTAAATCCCAACCAAGTAGAAATATTGGTTAATCGAAATGTCGATCGCAGATTTTTAGGCATCTTCGGAGAACCCGGAGTCAACCTCCTAAAACTAAATCTAGCTTTGGATAATTTACCCGTAACTCGATAACTTTTCCAAAAATAAAGAAAAGTTTTGGCGGTTAAAACCGCAACTACACAAACAAAGTCCGCCTACGCGGACTTTCAGAATTAAAACCTGCGTAGGCAGGTTTTGTATGTATAGCCGCGACTTCAGTCGCACAAACAATACCAAAATTTCCCCGAACCGTTTATGATTCATTCCAGTGAAATTTTCCATCAATCAAATTCCCAACGTCGAGGCAAACACAAAATATTTATTGGTATGGCTCCCGGCGTTGGCAAAACTTACCGAATGTTAGAAGAAGCCCATAAACTAAAAGAAGAAGGAATAGATGTTGTAATTGGTTTGCTAGAAACTCATGGGCGAGAAGAAACAGCCGAAAAAGCAATAGGTTTAGAGGTAGTTCCCAACCAGGAAATTATCCACACTGGCATTATTTTAAAAGAAATGAATACCAATGCCATTATCGCCCGTCAACCCCAATTAGTCTTAGTTGATGAATTAGCTCATACCAATGTACCAGGCTCAATAAGAGAAAAAAGATATCAAGATGTAGAAGTGATTTTAGCAGCCGGAATCAATGTTTATTCTACTGTAAATATTCAACATTTAGAAAGCCTGAATGATTTAGTGGCTAAAATTACTAGTATAGTGGTTAGGGAGAGAATTCCCGATCGCATCCTAGACGAAGCAGACGAAGTTATAGTTATCGATGTCACCCCAGAAACCTTACAAGAAAGATTAAAAGAAGGCAAGATTTACGCCTCAGAAAAAATTGAACAAGCTTTACATAATTTCTTTCAACGTCGTCACTTAGTCGCCTTGCGAGAATTAGCTTTAAGAGAAGTCGCCGATAACATTGAAGAAGGTGCTGTCACCTCCAGTCCAACTGATAGATATTGCTGCGTTCATGAGCGAGTATTAGTTTGCATTTCCACCTATCCTAACTCGATCCAACTATTGCGAAGAGGTGCTAGACTAGCTTTACAATTACACGCCCGTTTGTATGCCTTATTTGTTACTCGCCCCGACCAATTTTTAACGAAAGAAGAAAGTTTATATATAGAAAATTGTGAAAACCTGTGTCATCAATTTGACGGGATATTTTTACGAGTAAATAGTACAGATATCGCTCAAACGATCGCAGACACCGCCCACAAATACCACATTACCCAAGTCGTCTTAGGACAATCACAAAAATCTCGTTGGGAACTATTCTGGCGAGGTTCCCTAGTGCAAAAATTAGTTAGATATCTCAAAGAAGTAGATTTGCACGTCATCGCCACCCAAGAAACCAAATCTAAGTAATACAAAATTCAGTTTAGCTACCCCCTTTATTGTTTTCTACTTCTTTCTTCTTTCTTCGTGTCCTTCGTGCCTTACGTGCTACGCACACGCTACGCGAACGTGGTTCAAAAAAAAGGGAAAATCAACCTGGATTTAGTGTTAATGTTCAATAATAATCAATTGGTTGACTTACCCATTACCAAATGACTAGAGTAATAGGATTAATTAGCGGTACATCAGTAGATGGGATCGATGCAGCATTAGTAGAAATTTCCGGCACAGAACTAGACCTGAAAATCGAACTTTTAGCCGGGGAAACATACCCTTACCCACCCGCATTAAGAGAAAAAATTTTAGCAGTTTGTGCAAACTCAGCCATTTCTATGGCAGAATTAGCAGAACTAGATGATACGATCGCCCAAGCCTTCGCCCAAGCCGCCCAAAACATTCAAAACAACCAACCAAAAGCCGAACTAATTGGCTCACACGGACAAACAGTTTACCATCGTCCACCTAATTTACCAGGAAGCAGCAGCACTTTAGGATATAGTCTGCAATTAGGTCGAGGCGAAGTCATTGCTCAATTAACTGGAATTAACACCATCAGCAACTTTCGTGTAGCAGACATCGCCTGTGGTGGACAAGGTGCGCCTTTAGTATCCCGTGTTGATGCCTTCGTGTTGAGTCATCCCACAGAATATCGCTGCATTCAAAACATCGGTGGGATCGGAAATGTAACCTATTTACCACCACGAAATCAAGAAAACTGGTTACAATCAATCTGCGGTTGGGACACAGGCCCCGGAAACTCCCTTTTAGATTTAGCAATCCAGTATTTAACAGCCGGAAGTAAAACCTACGACAACAACGGCGAATGGGCGGCTAGTGGTACCCCCTGTATTCCCTTAGTCGAACGCTGGCTACAACAGCCATTTTTTCAAGAACCACCACCGAAATCCACAGGGAGAGAATTGTTTGGTGTAGATTACTTAAAACAATGTTTAACAGACATTAAAGAATATGAACTAACTTCTGGTGATTTGCTGGCAACCTTGACCGAACTTACCGTTGCCTCAATAGTTGAAAGTTACCGCAATTTCTTGCCAAAAATGCCAGACAAAGTGTTAATTTGTGGTGGAGGTAGTCGAAATCTTTACTTAAAGAAACGCTTGGAAATCAAATTAAACTTAAATTCAGAAACCAAAATCCCTGTTTTAACCACAGATGAAGTTGGTTTAAGTGCAGACTATAAAGAAGCGATCGCATTCGCTGTATTAGCCTATTGGCGAAATCAACAAATACCTGGTAATCTTACGCAGGTAACAGGTGCCCAGAAAGAAGTAAATTTGGGGAATATTCACCTTGTTACCAATGGACTCCGTGTTAGCATAGAGTCCTGCAAATCGCGCAGTGAGCAATCGTAGCAAGGAATAGAGGCGTGGCTCACACCTTTCTGTTAGAGTCGGGGCGTTGGACGTTACAAGGAAACTGGCTTGAACGTAACGGAATGCCTATTATTGTTAAAGGGAAAACCCTGGTAGCATGGCGAGAAAACTGGTTCACGATGGTGACTCAGTTAATGTTTCCTGACAGCGATCGGGAAAACATCACCTTTCAGTACCGGGGACGTTTAGATCTTGGTGAACGCCAGTATACATTCGTGTTGCAGCATAATTTATTAGGGCGCGTCGAAGGCGAAGGTTGGATCGCCCCAGAATCGATCGTTCAGCGATACTGGGTATTAGGCGATCGACAACGCCGCAGCGGTTTTGAAACCATGCACCGACTAACCGACAACCAATACTATATGTCCAGCAGCATTCTAGCCGGACATTATTTAACCAGTATGATGGAAGTCACATTAGAACGTCAGCCAGAATAGAATTATCCTTGATTGTTAACTAAGGATGAGGGGGTCAAATCAAGAGATTTATCTCTTTAGTATCAGCTTTAGTCACCAAACCCTCACCTATTTCACTCACGGATAGTTTGAAACTTGACAAAGCAAAGGTTAAATTTTGAAAAGGAGGTCAACACTCTCCAACCCTTTTGGAGAAGCCAGAAAATAGTGAGTGCTTTATTGACTAGCCCGGTTCTCATTTTGACCGTTAACTTAATCAATGATTCGGTATCCTATTTTCTAATATTTAGATAAATTAAGTAAATAGGCATCTTGCCACTAGCAGCTAGGGTAATCTGTTCTAGCTAGTTTAGTCAGAAAAAAGCCTATCGAAAAGTACAATTTATACCTCTTTCCAATGGCGCTGAGGCATAAATCATGCCCAGCCAAAGGCAGGTATTTCAAGAAACTTAAGGGGAAAATAAGACTAATGTCTAGCGGGGTAAAAGGCATTTCTTTACCTGATAAATCGAGGTAATATCCCGATGTTATGAAGATAGGAATACCAAAAAACAGTTCATACCCAACTGAAGAACACTTATATTTTATTAACGCTCCTTTTTGAGCGGAGCTTTATCAAAATGGCAGATCCGAAAGATCCAAATATTGGTCGCTTACTTGATAGTCGCTATCAGCTAATGGAGTTGATAGGGACAGGGGCTATGGGTCGGGTTTATCGGGCTAATGATACATTACTAGGAGGAGTCCCCGTCGCTGTTAAATTCCTGTCTTTAGGAATTCAAAACCAAAAATTGCGACTGCGGGAGCGATTTGAACAAGAAGCCCGAACCTGTGCCCTTTTAGGTCAAAAAAGTTTACATATCGTCCGCGTTACGGATTTTGGCGTGGATGAAAACAGCACGCCATTTTATGTAATGGAATATTTACAGGGAGAAAGCCTTAGTGATGTAATTCGAGCGCAAGCCTTACCTTTACCTAAATTCCTGAGTTTAGCCAGACAAATCTGCTTAGGATTACAGTGCGCTCATCAAGGTATTCCTGTAGAAGGACAAATCTGCTCAATTATTCACCGGGATATTAAACCCAGTAATATATTGGTGATTCAAGACCCCAGTCTAGGACAGTTAGTAAAAATTCTCGACTTTGGGATTGCCAAACTACGTCAAGCTGATAGCGATCAAACTAATTATTATTTGGGAACTCTGGCTTACTCTTCCCCAGAACAAATGGAAGGTAAGGAACTAGACAATCGCTCAGATATTTACAGTCTCGGTGTCTTAATGTTTGAAATGCTCACCGGGAAAATGCCATTGCAAGCAGAAACACACTCCTTTGGAGGCTGGTATAAAGTACATCATTTCCAGAAACCACGCTCTTTCGATTCAGCTAATCCTGACTTAAAACTGCCAAAAGCTCTAGAAAGTTTAATTATGAGTTGTTTGGCAAAAACACCCAGCGAACGACCCCAATCAGTAGCCCAAATTTTGAAAGCTTTAGAACCTTTAGACCAAAGGTTTAGTACGGGTAGGCAAATTGGTCAACGCATCGGGAGTAAACTTTCGGAAATCTCCCAAGGACACCAAGCAAAACTGCTGAACACACCTTCAGCTTCTCCAGAGGAAATGGAGCGGTTGGCGAGAATGCAAACTTGGCCCACAGATAAACCGCAAGCAGAAATTGTCTTCGCCAATACTTTGGGTAATGGTAAGCAGAAGTTAGCTACTCTCTGGGTAATGCTGAAAAAACCGGATATTCAACGGCGCATGGTTTGCAAGCGTTATAATCAATTCTTGTTTTCCATGTCTCCTCATCCAATGCTGCTGTGGATTACGGCTCTTTACACTCGTGAGGCTGGTGCGAAGTGGCTGCGTTGTTATTTGGATATGAAAAATCCTCAAGGTGAGGAGATCACTAAACTTTTAGGGGAAACAGGTCGATATTTGGTGCTGTTGTTTCCTTTGGAGGAGCCGAAACGCTGTATTCATGTCCTGAGTGTGAATATTGCTCCTAGCCAATGTCAGTTATTACAGCAGTGGTCGCAAACGAGTCAGGCGTTGATCTCGACGGGATCTCCCAAAATAAGTAAGGAATTGCTCCACAATCAGTTTGAAAGGATTAAGCCGCAAATTTTGATGAAACTGGAATCTAGTTCTTCTTTGGGTCAACTGGATGACAAGTTTGAAAAACAAAGTTAAATTTACAGGTTAGCTGGAAGAATGCAGCCTCAATTTAGTTTCTGTTTATTAATAATTTAGTGGAATTACTTTTAGTTGACCCGATCGGCTTGATGGAAATTTGGGATCGGTTTTCGATCGAACAAGGTCAATTACTTTTTGTGAGTTCCTGTGTGAATTTTCGCTGAACGGTTTAGTTGACGCCCCATCATCCCCAGCTTCTTTCCCCAAGGAACAAAGCAAGAGAAGGAGGTCGCCCCCTGAAGCGACGATACTCTATTCAAAATGTGGACTTGGTTCTAAACCCCACTGGTGCTTGAGTAGATGTTTGTAGGTCGCTTCTCTATAAACCATTTGCTCATAGAGTTTAACGAGGAAGTCTTGCGCTTGTTCGTGGCTCATTTGTTCCACTTGGGTTTGGAAGGAACGGATGTTGAATTGTTGTTCTAGGGAAAGTTCGATCGGTTGATTCATGACTAACTCCTAAGAAATAGTACAAGGGTGTTGACTTTAAAAGTCTTTGTCCCATTCAGTTTGAGCAGTTCTGGTAGTCTGCCCTATCTTTATATTACAGAATATAACAATGATTTGACAAATTGCTCATACTGCTCTGGGTGTATAGTTCTACAATCAAAAGGTGGATTAGCGTTTCCGGAAAGTTCCATATCGCTTAATGGTATTTTTAGCAAGTAGTTCCAGTAAAAATTGCTCAGTGTGAACAAAAATCCTGAGTAAATTTACTTATTTGATTAAGAAAATATTTGGAGACTGAATTTTTTGCCGATCGCTACATTGTCGGACGGAATTCCCCAGATATAGTAAATTAACTGGATGTATTGATTGATTCATCCAGTTCCGATGGCACTAATGCCGTTGAGTTTTTCTAGTTTGGTCTAGGATTCTTGAGTGAGAGAACTTTCGATCGCCACAATGATCGCGGTAATATTGTCTCTGCCGCCATTCTCTTTGGCTGCTTCGACCAAAGCGGTGGCAGCTTTGTCACATAAAGGATACTCTAACAGCTTGGCAATTTCTGATTCTGGGACTTCTTCTGTGAGTCCGTCGCTACACAGGAGTAGGCGATCGTCCTTTTGCACATCCAGGGTGTGAATTTCTACCTGAGCTAAATCTTCCCTTCCCAAACATTGAGATAGCATATGTCGCCAGGGGTGTGTTTTCGCTTGTTTGGGGGTGAGTGCGCCAGCTTTGGTGGCTTTGGCGACCCAGGTATGATCTTCGGTGATTTGCTCCAAGTTTGCGGAACGGAGACGATAGAGGCGAGAGTCACCGACATGAGCTACCCAAGGACTTTGTTCTCTAAATATTAGTACCACGGCAGTTGTTCCCATGTCCGATCGCTCTGGGTGCTTGCCTTGGTCGTTTAAGATTGCCTGATTTGCTTTATGGAATGCTGCTTCTAAGAGATTTTCCGAATTTTGCGGGGAATCCCAATGTTCATCCAGATAGGACTGGATAGTTTTAGTAGCTATCCAACTTGCCTCTTGACCTCCGGCGTGTCCGCCCATACCGTCGGCGACGATAAAAAATCGTCCTTCGGGGTCGATGTAATAAGCATCTTGGTTTACCTGGCGAACCAGTCCGGGGTCAGAAACACCCTCAAAGCTACTTTTCATATCCTTGGTAATATACCAATAATAACGATCGACGTAATCGAATTAGAACATTCTTTCATAGCGGTCTAAGCGCCGGAGCAACCGAATTAAGGCTACAGAGACTATAACTGCCACTAAAGCGGCAACGATCGCTAGACCTACCTTATCATGAACGAATAAGATAGTAGCGGAAAGTGTCAAAGCACTTATGATTAGTCCGTAGGTTGTCCCCATTTGGGTACCATTAATTCGACGCAAAATCCGGTCTGTTTCTGTGGAACGGACGCGGACACGAATATCGCCCCGTTCTAATTTCTCTAGTGTATCCTCAATTCGCCTGGGTAGACCAAGGGCGGTGCTGCTAACTTGAGCAGCTTGACGACCGAGTTCTCCTAATAGACTATTGGTGGGATCGAAACCGTTTCCTTCGCTCATAAGCTGCATTGTAAAGGGTTGAGCAACTTCCATAAAGTTGAATTCGGGATCTAAACCTTTACCGACTCCTTCTAGAGTAGAAAAGGCTCGCATCACAAAGGTAAAGGTAGCGGGAAAGCGAAAAGGCTGATCGTAGGCGATTTCGTATAAGTCATCAGCGATCGCATTTACCGACTGAGTTTCAAACGGCTTATCCATAAAGTTATCCAGCATATACTGGATCGATCGCCGTACTGGGCCCATGTCATCGGTAGGAGATAAAGCGCCGAGTTTCACTAAAGAATTCATTACGCGATCGCCATCTTTCCCCGCAATCCCAAACAGCGTTTCCATCAACTGTTCCCGCACGTTGGTTTCAATTTTTCCCATCATCCCGAAGTCGTAGAAAATCAAAGCACCTTCAGGACTGACAGCGATGTTACCTGGGTGAGGATCGGCGTGGAAAAAGCCATAATTCAGCAATTGTTGTAAGTAAGCTTTTGCTCCTAATTGAGCTAAAGTTTTCCGATCCAATCCGGCTGTTTCTATAGCTTCGTAATGGCTAATTTTAATTCCGGGTAAATACTCCAAAGTTACGACTCTGGGTGAAGTATAACGCCAATAAACGCGAGGTACTTTTACCCAATCTGCATTCCGAAAGTTCCGCCGAAAAGTATCAGCATTTCTTCCTTCATTTAGGTAATCAATTTCTAGCCACAAAATGCGACAGCACTCTTCATAAATTCCTAACCAATCTCGACCTCGACCCCAGTTAGGATGGTTTTGAAAGTAGCGAGTGATGCCTTTAAGAATTTCTAAATCGATCGTAAATAGCTTCACTAAACCTGGGCGTTGTACCTTGACAACTACTTCTTCACCAGAATGTAATTGTGCTTTGTGTACTTGTCCCAAACTAGCTGCTGCTAAAGGAATTGGATCGAAACTGCGATACAGTTCCGGCACTGTTTTCCCTAAATCCTGCTCGATAATTGCTTCTACTTGTTCGTAACTGAAAGCAGGTACTTTATCTTGCAGTTTGCTCAGTTCCTCTACATATTCACCGGGAAATAAATCAGCCCTAGTCGAGAATAATTGCCCCAATTTAATAAAAGTTGGGCCTAAATCTAGGAAAGTATCTCGAATCCAGATTGCTTGTTTTTTCCTTCTCGCAGCTTTTTTGGCATCAGTCATTCCCCCCGGATAACTCCAGGGTTTACTGTCAAGCCACAATTCAAACATTAGGGTGAGAACGAAACCCCAAATGTCTAAAAAACGGCGTTGTCGAGAGTAATTTTCTCGATTCCAGCGGTAGGCTTTCTCTTTGTAGGGTTTTCCCATATTCCAAGACCTGCCTGATACCTTTGGGAAGGCAACTTCTTCACCTGGGGAAAGTTTTTCTGAGTATGGGCGATCGCTATATCGCTTGGGCATGGGTTGGTAAGGCAGGACAGATAATCGCGTTTACAACTTTGCTTAACTTAATAAATCAAGAAAATAAATTTTCCTTGATTATGATTAACGTGCAGCAATTTAGCTACCGTCTCTTCTCTATACTATACAGAGCAAAAGCGATTAGCGGGAAAAGCGCCAAGAACAGAGAAACTTATTTAGTCTCACCATCGACTTATTCCCCTGTGTCCTTTCCCACTTTAAACCGAACGATTGACGCGATAACGCTGTAATTCAGCCCGTAATTCGGCAACTTCGGCTCTCAAATCATCTATCATCGCTTGCAGGTCTTGTTCTTGATTCGGTGCAGAACCATAATCAGAACTATAGCCACTAGTCCGCCCCTGCATGGACAATTCTTCTTCTCGTCTTGCTCTTTCTAAAACTTGTTCGGTAAATTGACGCAGGTTTTCCCTTTGTTCGGCATCAAATTTGCCCAGTTCGCTCATAAAGTTAGTTAGGGCAGATTCTACTTGCTGATTAAGAGTTTCGGCAACTGCTCTACCCACAAAAAAAGCTTGAATCAGAGGATTACTCATGGAAAATTTCTTGCTTTAGAACCGAAAGAATTATAACGCGGTCTGGAGAAGGGGCGCAGAGAGGAAATTTCACAACTCGGAATTTTCTTCTGATTTTTCATTAGTTGGGAGACGTTTCTCGCTGGGGGGTGTTACGGGTTCCGAAGAGGGGGGAATGGGAGGCATGATTTGTAAAGGTGAGGATGGAGAGGATTCGCTGTTTCCTGAGTTGTTGGCGGAGTTGTTGGTTGGTGTGGGTTGGGTTTGTGCTGGGGAGTTTGTTTCTGGGGTAGTTGCGGAGTTGGTGCTTGAGGGAGAACTGGGGGTCGTGGTTTCTGGGGGGTTGGAGTTGGGGGTTTCTCTGGTGGTTTCGGGTGTTGTTTGGCGGTAGTTACGTATAGGTTGCTGGTAAGTTTGAGAGGAACGGACTCGACGACGGGGACGTTTTTTTGGGGTAGGTTCGGGTTGGGATACAGGTGTCTTGGTTGATTCTTTGGATTGTTTAGTTTGGGAGTTTTCTTGGTTTTCGGTTTCTGGGGATGCTTCGGATTCGGGGGTGGGGGAAATGGTGGGTTCTGCGGTGGGCCAATTTTCGGTGGGTGGGAAGGTCTGGGGGCGTTGGAAGATGGTTCCACCGTTGCTGAAGCGGAGGGCTAAGCCGAATGTCATTCCGACTAGGGCGGCGATGGAGGCGGTAATGGCTAAGGATTTGAATTTAGGATTTTGTAATAGTGAGGAAATGGCTAGTTGCTGAGGGGATGGGTTGCCCTTGGCATTTGGCAAAATAGTTTCAGTGGCGCTAGTCACAGATGTATTTTCGGTTTCTGTGTAAGGCAGTAAAGATAACCAATTTTCTACGGTTTGGGGACGTTTGACGGCTTCCATTTCCATTCCCCGCAATATTGCTTGTTCGGTTTGGGGGTTGATGTTGGGGTTGATTTGGCTAGGATTAGGTAAGGAAATGCGATCGCGCAATGCCGATGCTACTGGTGGTTGTCCTGTAAGTACAAAATAAAGGGTAGAAGCTAAAGCATAAACATCTGTAGCTGGACTCCGACGAGCTTGTGGTAAATATTGTTCTATGGGTGCATATCCGGCTGATAATACGCCTGTGTGAGTTTGGGTAACTCCAGGGGTAAATTCCCGGGCAATGCCAAAATCGATCAAGATTACGGTTTCTGTCCCTTGGCGACGAATAATATTTTGCGGTTTGACATCTCGGTGAAGTAACCCATTTTGGTGTACTACCTTTAAGGCTGAACCAATTTGACGAATGTAACAAATCGCTTGTGCTTCTACCAAAGGCTGTCCTGGGGCGACTAATTCGGCTAAGGTCGGGCCTGGAATATAATCCATGACAATGAAAGACTGCCCTTCTTCTTCAAAAAAGTCTAGCACTCGCACAATGTTGGGGTGCTGACATTTGGCAAGTCTTTGGGCTTCA
Organism: Floridaenema fluviatile BLCC-F154; assembly: GCF_041929135.1. Lineage (NCBI taxonomy): Bacteria > Bacillati > Cyanobacteriota > Cyanophyceae > Aerosakkonematales > Aerosakkonemataceae > Floridanema > Floridanema fluviatile. Next base: position 20,627 of record NZ_JBHFNS010000055.1, read on the forward strand.
GCGACAAATTGTTGCTGAAATCGTTCAAAATACCCTTCTCGGCGCAATTCTTCGTTTAGGGTTTTGATGACAACTGTCTGTCCTAGATAGTTGTGGGTAGCTTTGTAAGTAATGCCAAATCCTCCCTGACCAATAGCGCCATCCAGGACGTACTTGCCATTTTGTAAGGCTTTACCAGCAGTGATGTTCATGGAGCAATTAACGCAACTTAAAACTAGTGGCAGTTTTCCATCATAAGCTACTCTTTGACAACTGCCCCAAATGTAATATGCCAGTATCCGATCGAACTGTTTCTGACCAAAATGTACTATTAGGTGCATTGAGGTTTGTTAGTATCATTTGTTTTACTAGCCTTTTTCGGTGTGAAGAGAAATGGATAATTTATTGTGGCAAAGTTGGTTAATTAGTCCGGCGATTTTGGTTGCTAGTGGGTTAATGGCTTGGGGTACTTTGGCAGCTGAAGTGACGGAAAAGGGAAAAGGTAGGAGTGAGGAGGCGATCGAAGTTGCCCAAATTTCTGACTTAGGCGACACTACTACCATTGACGATCTCAACCAAACACCAACTGATTCTCTAGATGTTTCCGAATTAGATCAAGTAACCTCGGTTTCCCAATTGCGCGATGTGCAACCGACAGATTGGGCTTTTCAAGCTTTACAATCTTTAGTGGAAAGATACGGTTGTATTGAAGGATATCCCGATCGAACTTACCGCGGTAATCGGGCAATGACTCGCTATGAATTCGCCGCTGGATTAAATAGTTGTTTGGATCGAATTCAAGAATTAATTGCTGCTTTACCCCAAGGTGTGAGTCGCGAAGATTTAGATACTTTACGCAGATTACAAGAACAATTTGCTACTGAATTAGCCACCTTACGCGGTCGAGTCGATTCTTTAGAAGCTAGAGTTACTGAAGTAGAAGCAAATCAATTTTCTACTACTACTAAACTAAGTGGTTTTGTTACTTTTAATGTAACTACAGCTTCTATTGCTGGAGATAATGTTAAAGTTGAAGGTTTTAGTGGCCCTCCAGCCATAGCAATGCGCGATCCCGTGACTAATCAACCAATGGTTAGAAGAGCAAATAATCCCAATACTACCCTAAGTGGATTAGTATGGTTAACTCTGAATACTTCTTTTACTGGTAGAGATTCTTTAGTCACTAAATTAGTAGCTGGAAATGGTAATTCGCCAATCAATCAGTTGCTTTCTGCTGGATTATTTAACACTGCTGGTACGCCATTTTTTGACCAAACTGCTGGTGTAGTTGCTAATGATGTTGTACTTGGTGAATTATTTTATAGTTTTCCTGTGGGTGACAATTTACGAGTTACTGTAGGGCCAAGAATTAATTGGTTCCTTCACTTTGATTTTAATCCTTTCACTCTACCTTTTACAGGTGCTAATACTTTCAACGCCATTAACAGCACTACTATGACTTCCACCAAGCGGGGTGCAGGTGCAGTTGTCGAGTGGAATATCTCGAAAAACTTGGAATTTCGCACGGGATACTTAGTAGAAAACATTGAGTTTTTTCCTGGTGTCCGTCCTCCTGCCGATCCTAACAGAGGTTTGTTTAATGGCGCAGATACAATCACCGCTGAATTGACTTTTAAACCTGCAACAACGGCGAATATTCGTTTACTTTATCAGCGTTCTAATTTAGCGAGAAACTTTGCCGGACAAATTTCCGCCCAACCAATTTTAGGAGTTGCTGATGATGGTTTTGGTGGTAGAGTTCATGATGCTACTGCTGATACTTTTGGGGTAAACTTTGATTGGTTAATTACCAAAGGTTTTGGTATTTTTGGACGCTATTACTATTCGACTACTGACATTAGTCCGATTAATCCAGCACGTCGAGGTGGTAGTATTAATGCTCAAAATATCCAAGCTGGTTTAGCTTTTCCTGACTTAGCGAAAAAAGGTGCTTTAGCAACTCTAACTTTTGTCATTCCCTTTGATGTTTTGGAAGGTCGGAGATTTTTAGTTGCTGGTGGTGGAAATGGTGGAACTCAATATGAAATTGGTGCAACTTATTTTATTCCCCTTTCCCAAAATATCGCCATTGTGCCTTCTTTGTATGTAATTAGCAATATCAACAATTTCGATGATAATCCGACGGTTTTTGTCGGGAACTTACAAACTGAATTCCGTTTTTAAAACATAAGTTCCTCAAGTTCGTTGTCGGGACTTTAGTCCACTGAGACTGAAGTCTCTACAACGAACTTTTTTAGTTATTTTGATAGTTGGGTGTAGTTGTTTGTAGTCTGCGTTTTTGGTTGTTTCTAATTGTTTCAATTGCTTCTGGTGGTGTGTTTGGTCCGATCGCACCACAGTAATATAAGTTCATTACTGCTTTGAATGCCCAATCATTCGGTGATAAATCTCGAAAGGGTATGGGCAAAGTTTCCGGTATACCTTGAACGCAAGCATTAATAACTTGATCTTCGGTAACTTGTCTTGTAGGTTGAGGTGCGCTACTTTGGGCTAGGGCGGGTAACGCTAAACAAAGGTAAGTTAAAAAGGTGGAAGTTGTAATTTTTAAAGGTTTCATAGTTTTGCTTAAAAAGTAGGAAATAGCAAAAAACTTTTGAATTTTGAGTTCTGAGTTGAGGAGTAAGTTCTGAGTTCTAAGTTTTAAGTTATCTCCTCTGCCCCTCTGCCCCTCTGCCCCTCTGCGGTTTTAGTTTCAGTTTTTCAGGATAGTTTTAACTGATTAATGATAGAATCTTCGGCAGTTTGTGACTGGGCAAAATGTTTTGCTAATGGGGGAACAAAGACTAAAGGATTGCTAAAACCGGAGAAAATGTGAATGCCTGTAAAGCCGGGAATTTTTCCAATTACGGGTAAACTGTTATGGCTAAATGCTACTAAACAATGATGCCAGGTTCCGGGTAGGTTTGCTAATTTGGGGAGGATGTTTCCGACTTGGGTACGGATGGCAGTTTCGCTGGTTTTGCGATCGATCTTAGCATGGCGATCGCTCAATGTCCGGCTAATTTGTCCGATAATGATTCGGCCATTTTTAAATTGAATCGCACCTGGATCTAAAATATAAGGAATTATCTCTGTTTCTGGTTGTTCCCAAAGGTAATCAACTTCGGTTTTGCTAGATTCTGCTTCCAGTTGGAAGCGTTTGATTTGCGCTGGCATGACTAAAGTTTGTAACTTTGAATCAACGGGGGGAATTTCAATTAGTTCGGCGTGCGTAAAGTACAATCTAATATTAATTCCCGCAGCTTTGAGTAAACTTCTACTCATTCCGCCAGCACAAACGACAACGTTAGCACTTTGGTAAGTTTCGCTATTGGTTTTTACTCCGAAAATTCGCTGCGTTTCTTCAAGGAAACCTACAACTTCCGCTATTTGGATTTCTCCGCCTAATCGGATCATTGCTTTAGTGTAACCTTGGGTGGTTAATTCTGGGTTAATATGTCCATGTTTAACTGTTAAAGCACCATTAATAGAGTCGGGATTTAATAAAGGTTCGAGTTCGCCAGCTTCTTTACTATTTAGCAGTTTTGGGGGAATGGCAAATTGATTGTAAGCAGCGGCAATTTTTTCGGGATCTTCGGTGCGATCGATGGTTAAAATTAAGTTTAATTCCCGAAATTCTGTATCTGTTTCTAATTCTTCAGATAACTGGCGATGAATGGTAATTCCTTCGGTGCAAAGTTGCCGAGTTAATTCGCTTTTTCCTGACCAATATGCTAAACCACCGTAACTATAGCGAGTGGCATTTTCTGGTTTAATTTCTTTTTCTAAGAGTAGTACAGAAAAGCCGGATTTTGCTAGTTCATAACCTAATGCTGCGCCTGTAATTCCGCCGCCGATAACAATCCAATCGTAGGTTTTCATTTGTCAATTTTAGTAGTTGCCTAAATATCCAATTTAGCAAGTTCTGGGGGGATTTTAAATTTGCCGTTGGCATCTGGGGGAAAGGCGATCGCATTTACCACAGCATCAGTATTTAATGCGCCATAAATATGGGGAAACTTTTCTCCATCTACCACTTCATATTTAATTTCTGGTTGGACTTTTTCTGCATCAATACAAAGTAAAACTAATCCGGTTTGATTGGCGAAAAAATTATTCGCTGTTCTTTCAATTTGTGGGATAGTTGAACAATGAATAAATCCCTCGGAATCTAATGTGCTATTATGATAGATTCCAGCCAGTTCTGCTTGTTCCCACTGTATTGTTTCAGTAATATGTAAAATAAGGCTCACTTAAATTTCCTCCGTCTTTAGTCAGAGTTTTCTACAGATCAACTAAGCTTAACCCAAATATAAATTATACATAACCTTAGTGCCAGAAAATAGCAAAGAAAAGCAATGAATACCGACACCTCATTAGGACTTACGCAGAAAAACGCAGTGCTGTTACCTGCTTACTAAATAAGAGTTCCGGTAAGCAGTTAGCGGTTAGCTCCTATTTTTTTAGGTTAAAGCGTAAGTCCTATTCATATCTGTTTCTAAGAATACTTTCTGATTATATGAGTGGTTTTTCCGAAAATAAATGGCAAAGAATTAAGTTTTTAGCGGCGAGATTACAAGCTATTAAAAATTTGTTAGATACTTTTAGTAGAGAAGTAACTAATCAACCATTTGCTGAAGATTTACAACCAATTAAAAGACAGTTAGAAGCTGATTTTGAAGAAACCTTAGATGAGTTACTAAAACTTATTGATAATGGTAATAATAGTAATTCTGGTATCAACGAAGTAAATAATCATTAGATTTCTGGAACAAGGCAAAATCTAGGAATTTTTAACCGCGAATAAACTGAAATGAAAGGATTAAGTTTTTTAGACTTCTTTCCTTCTGCCTTATTGCATTAAGCTGTTACGCATTTAAAAGTCATATTGTAGGGTGCGTCAGATTTAGATATTTTCCTTTCTACATAGGCTTTACCGTCTGACGCACCCTACTCGTTAATAAGTGGTTTAAATGCGTAACAGCTTAAACTAGAAAGTAGATTAATCAGGTAGGAGTATTTCCCGATGACAGCAGAAGTAGGAGAAGCTGTTACCTATCAGGGTGGGTGTCACTGTGGCGCAGTCAGGTATGAGGTGGTAGTCGATCGCCATGAAGCAGTAAATTGTAATTGTTCAATCTGTAAAAAGAAAGGTTTTTTACATTTAATAGTACCCAAGGAAAAGTTTACCCTGTTAAAGGGTGAGGATGCTTTAACGACTTATACTTTTAATACGGGAGTAGCGAAACATCTGTTTTGCCGAATTTGTGGGATACATTCTTTTTATATACCCCGATCGCACCCCGATGGCATAGATGTGAATGTACATTGTTTGGATGAAGATATTGCCTCACGATTTCGCATTGTGCCTTTTGATGGCGCAAATTGGGAGGAAAATATAAATAATCTGCGAAAAAATTAGCGATCGGGTAACGATTAAATGCCAAAATAAATATTCTGCAATTTCAGATTGGGAACAGATATGACACAATCACAAAAATATCGGATTACGCTTTTGCCTGGTGATGGAATAGGCCCAGAAATAACTACCGTTGCAGTAGATGTATTAAAAGCGGTAGGTCAACAATTAGATATCACCTTTGAATTTCAAAAAGCCAAAATCGGTGGTGCTGCTATTGATGATACAGGCGATCCTTTACCACCCGCTACATTAGAAATTTGTCGTAACAGTGATGCCGTTTTACTCGCCGCTATTGGGGGTTGGAAGTGGGATAATTTACCTTCGCAGCAACGTCCCGAACAAGGACTTTTAGGGTTAAGGGCGGGATTAGGTTTGTTTGCTAATCTGCGTCCTGCGAAAATTCTACCGCAATTAATTGACTCTTCCACATTAAAAAAAGAAGTGGTGGAAGGTGTAGATATTATGGTGGTCAGAGAACTCACAGGGGGAATTTATTTCGGTCAACCCAAAGGAATTTTTCCTACTGAATCTGGGGAAAAACGGGGTGTAAATACGATGGCTTATACGGAAAGTGAGATCGATCGCATCGGTAAAGTAGCCTTTGAAACTGCTCAGAAACGCCGCGGTAAACTTTGCTCAGTAGATAAATCAAATGTGTTAGAAGTTTCGCAATTGTGGCGCGATCGAATTACTCAATTAGCACCAGAATATCCCGATATCGAATTATCTCATCTTTACGTAGATAATGCTGCCATGCAGTTAGTTCGCGCCCCTAAACAATTCGACACAATTGTTACCGGAAATTTATTTGGCGATATTCTTTCTGATGCAGCGGCAATGTTAACAGGTAGTATTGGTATGTTACCTTCTGCCAGTTTAGGTGCTAGCGGCCCCGGAGTGTTTGAACCAGTCCACGGATCTGCCCCTGACATTGCTGGTCAAGATAAGGCAAATCCCTTAGCACAGGTGCTTAGTGCCGCAATGATGCTGCGTTACGGACTCGATCGACCCCTCGCCGCTGACCGAATTGAACAGGCAGTAATGCAAGTCCTAGACAAAGGTTATCGCACTGGCGATATTATGTCAGAAGGAATGACACTTTTAGGCTGTCGAGGGATGGGAGATGCCCTATTGACAGAACTAGAAAATCTCAAATCTTAATCTTCCTTGTGTTATTGGCAGCTATTAATAAGCTGTTACGCATTTAAATCACTTATTAACGAGTAGGGTGCGTCAGACGGTAAAGCCTATGTAGAAAGGAAAATATCTAAATCTGACGCACCCTACAATATGACTTTTAAATGCGTAACAGCTTATCAGCTGCCGCAGCACCTAACAAGTCCAATAGAAAAATGGGATAAAACAGTGCTCAAAGCTGCAAAACAACAGGTAGAAGTTGACATCAGTTCATCAAATGTTCCGGCTTTACCCGATCCAGGTATACTGAAAGCTGCTCGTAACATTTATCGCATCTACTACGAAGTACATCCTAATGTTTCTCAGCGTCCTTTGGGTGTAGTAATTAATCAGAATAATTACCGAGGTAAACTGATTTTTTCTCATAAACCAGTCCTCTTACCCGCTGAATGTTTTGTGCCGTTTAATCAGATTGAATCGGAATTATATTGAACTGATTTACTGATTATTAGAACTAAAACTGATAATTTGTAAATATAAATAAACCAAGATCCGTAATTGCTTAAAAGAAATTTAGGCAAAGAAATTTGTGCGGAAAAGTCTCAGGAATATAGATTATCTCTGTTATTAATTTGACTTAAATCCCAACTTACCCGCCTCAGCTTAATATTTTAATGTGATATAGGCTACCAAATTCAGCAATAAAACTTTGCTAATCCGGTTTAGTTATCTTATATATGTTATACATTTGTTTTTTATGACAAATTTCTTACATCAAAGAAATATCATAGTAATTATAAGCAACCTGTAGTAATCCTGATGTAGCATCTATAACGAATGAGACGATCGAACAATAAAACAGAAACAGACAGAAGAAGCACTCCGGGAAAGCGAAGGAGGCTTTCGTCATGCTTTGATTATGCTGCCGCGGAATTCTAAATTTTTTCAAATAATGATTTAACCAAAATTCAAGCATAGCAAATAGTATCAAGATGGAAGCAGCAAAAATTTTAGTAGTCGAAGATGAAGCGATTGTCGCTATAGATTTACAAACTACTTTAGAAGAGTTGGAATATATAGTGATAGCAATTGTTGATTCAGGGGAATTAGCTATTGAAAAAGCTCAAGAAGAGCAACCTGATTTAGTATTAATGGATATTAGGTTAGCAGGGGAAATGGATGGAATAGAAGCGGCGGAAACGATCCGAACACAATTAGGTATTCCAGTAGTTTATTTAACTGCTTACGCCGATAAAGAAACCTTAAAACGTGCCAAATTGACATTACCATTTGGTTACTTAATTAAGCCATTTGAAGAAAGAGAATTGCAAACTACTATTGAAATGGCTTTGTATAAGCATCAAATAGAAAAGCAATTACGAGAAAAATCTCAATGGTTTACTGCTATACTGACAAGTATCGGTGATGGAGTAATTGCTAACGATCGTAAAGCTTGTATTACTTTTATGAATCCCATTGCGGAAACTTTAACTGGATGGCAGCAAGAAGAGGCGATTGGGAAAGATTTAGCAGAGGTTCTTCAAATAATAGATGAAACCGATCGCACCCCGATTCAAATTCCCTTAGCAGAAACTTTAGAAGCAGGTAATACTGTGAACTTACCATCACAAACTTTACTGGTGGCAAAGAATGGTAAAGTAGTGCCAATTGGAGATAGTGCCGCACCAATTAAGGATCGTAAAGGTAAAATTAAAGGTTCAGTCTTCGTGTTTCGGGATATTTCCGCACAAAAATTAGCGGAAGCTAAATTAGCCTATCAAGCATTTCACGATGCACTAACAAATTTACCAAATCGGGCTTTATTTTTACATCGATTAGAACAAGCAACTCAGCGATCGAAACAGCAAAAAAATTACTTGTTTGCCGTATTATTTTTAGATGTTGACCGTTTTAAATTCGTCAATGATAGCTTAGGACATTTTATCGGAGATAAACTGCTAATTGCGATCGCATCTCGGATCAAAAACTCTTTAAATAATAATGATTTAGTTGCCCGTTTAGGAGGAGATGAATTTGCTATTATCTTAGAAAATGTCGCAAATATTAAAGTAGTTTGTAGCATTGCCAACCAGATTGTTAAAGAATTAAGTTTACCTTTTATTGTTGAAGATTATGAAATATTTACTAATGCCAGTATTGGGATTGTCATGAGTTCAGAAATTTTCGATGGCATTGAAAGTTTACTTCGTAATGCTGACATTGCTATGTATAGAGCCAAGCGGGTTGGGGGAGCTTGTTATCAAGTATATGATAGATCGATGCACACTCAAGTTGTCGCACAGTTACAATTAGAAACCGATCTCCGCAAAGCCATTGAACGGCAAGAATTTACAGTTTACTATCAACCAATTTTTTCATTAACCAATTACCAAATTGTCGGTTTTGAAGCTTTAGTCCGCTGGCAACATCCGCAACGTGGTTTAATGAATCCAGGGGAATTTATCAACTTAGCTGAAGAAACCGGATTAATCTTACAAATTGATTGGTTAGTGCTGCATCAAGCTTGCCAACAAATGAAACTCTGGCAAGAAGAATTAGTAATTCCTGAATCTTTCACAGTTTCGGTAAACTTTTCTGGTAAACAATTTGCTCAAGCAAATTTAGTCGAACAAATTACTAGAGTTTTACAAATTACTGATTTAAATCCTAGTTTTTTAAGGCTGGAAATTACCGAAGGTGCGATTATTGAAAATCCAGAAGCGGCGATCGCAGTAATTAATCAATTAAGAAACTTAGGCATCAAAATTTACATTGACGATTTTGGTACTGGGTATTCTTCTTTAAGTTATCTGCATCGCTTTCCGATCGATACTCTGAAAGTCGATCGCTCTTTTGTCACCAGAATCGACAACGATATTAACAGTTTAGAAATTTCCAAAGCTATTGTAATTCTAGCTCATAACTTAGGCATGGAAGCAGTTGCCGAAGGAATAGAAACATTACAACAATTAACCAAACTTCGGGAATTAAAATGCGAATATGGACAAGGTTATTTGTTTTCTGCACCTGTAAACCAGTCAGAAGCAACAATGTTAATTATATCGCAAATGCAAAACTTCCAGGGAGAATAAAAAAGTGGATATTTTCCTAGAATTATTACTCAATATATTTGTATTTTTTGTAGGTTCATGTTTTGGCAGTTTTCTGAATGTTGTTATTTACCGATTACCAGCCGAATTATCCTTACTTTATCCGCCTTCTCGCTGTCCTAAATGCTTAAATCAACTCAAACCTTATGATAACGTTCCGGTTTTTGGTTGGCTTTGGTTAAAAGGGCGTTGTCGCTATTGTCGCAGCAAAATTGCTCTCCGCTATCCTTTAGTAGAAGCCGCCACAGGAATTTTATTTTTGTTAGTTTTTTGGCAGTTCGGTTTTTCCCTGCAAACCCTTGCTTTTTGGGCATTTTTATGCTGGTTATTAGCCCTAGCTTTAATTGATTTAGATACGATGACTTTACCCAATTCCCTAACGCAATCAGGTTTAATTCTTGGGTTAATGTTTCAATTTATACTTGGTTTTCTACCCAACTACAATTTAGCTCAAGGAATTAATCAATTATTTGCAGGTGTAGTCGCTGCTGTTTTAGGAATTTGGTTATTTGACTTGATTATTATTATAGGTTCGGTAATCTTTGGACAAGCGGCAATGGGTGGTGGAGATGCTAAATTAGCCGCCATGATGGGAGCTTGGTTAGGATGGAAAAATTTATTATTAGCTGGGTTTTTAGCTTGCTTAATCGGATCGTTTGTGGGTGGAGGAGCGATCGCCCTTGGCTTACTAAACCGACGACAAGCTATGCCCTTTGGCCCTTTTCTGGCACTAGGAGCAGCGATCGCCGTTTTCTTAGGCGAAATGATTTTATCAGCTTATTTAAAACTGTTTTTTCCCTTGGGCTAAGAACTAGCTTGAGGTTGTTGATTCGGCACATGATTTTGCACAACTACGATCCATTTACCTGTCTTAGGGTCACGATAAGTAGTAAATGGATTTGGCTTTAAGTACTTGTCGTAAATCTTCACTTGGCTATAGTCTCCCGATGGTAACTATAAAATATATTCTATTTTGTAACTAAATTCTACTAGTGTGATTGCTAGCTAGAACAAAATGTGAGTTTTCCGGGCTGGAAAAGTAATGTATATCACAACATTTGTGTGATTTGCTCCAGGTATAAGGATTAAGTATACGGAAACTCCGATCTATTGACCCAAACCTTATGCTATAATTCCTCAGCGCCAAGATTCAAGGCGGTAAACAGCAGATTTAAAATCCGACCTCACTCTGACCTGAGTTAAAAACAGGAAACAAACGGATCTTCATCCATCTTTAATAGATTCAGGTTTTGCCAAAAAGTTAAAGTTGATGATACTCCGGCTTAGTTAAAAAAAACTATTTTCATGTCTCTATTTGATTGGTTTGCAAATCGGAAGAAATCTATCAGTCCCATTAGTCAAGAACGGCAAGAAAGAGAAATTGCCGACGGACTGTGGACAAAGTGCGAAGCTTGCGGTGTGGTGTCCTATACCAAAGATCTGAGAGCTAATCAGATGGTTTGCCGGGACTGTGGTCATCACATTAGGATTTACAGTAATGAGCGCATCCGTCAATTAATAGATGCTAATACTTGGATGCCAATGGATGAGGGAGTGCGTCCCACAGATCCGCTGCAATTTCGCGATCGCAAATCCTACCGCGATCGACTGCGAGACACCCAAGAAAAAACCAGCTTAGTCGATGCCGTCAATACCGGAGTCGGACAACTCGAAGGCGAAAGAGTCGCTTTAGGAGTAATGGACTTCCGGTTTATGGGTGGTAGCATGGGCTCTGTAGTCGGGGAAAAACTCACCCGTTTAATAGAAAGAGGGACCCTGGAACGCTTACCTGTAATCATCGTATGTGCTTCTGGTGGAGCCAGAATGCAAGAAGGAATGTTGAGCTTGATGCAAATGGCGAAAATCTCAGCCGCCCTAGAACGTCACCGAGAAGCCGGACTGCTTTACATTCCCGTATTAACTCACCCGACAACTGGAGGCGTAACCGCCAGTTTTGCCATGCTGGGAGATATTATTTTGGCAGAACCAAAAGCGACGATCGGCTTTGCAGGTAAACGAGTCATCGAACAAACTTTAAGAGAAAAATTACCCGAAGGTTTCCAAACCTCGGAATATTTGTTGCAGCATGGTTTTGTCGATGCGATCGTCCCCAGAACCAACCTCAAATCAACTCTAGCCCAACTAATTCGCCTTCATCGCCCGCCACAACTAACCCCCCCTCACGTCTCTTTATCAGAAGTAATTAACGCCTACGCACCAGTACCGAGTGCAGAGTAAGGCAGAGGGGACAGAGCAGGGTTAATTGACGATCGGAGGAGAAAATAATTTGCTTAATCAGTTTTCCTGCTCCCCTGTTCCCCTGCTCCCATTCCCCCATCTGGGAAATTAAGAAATTAGTCTTTTTTCAGCCAGCTAAACATAGCCCGTAAATCTTTGCCGACTTCTTCAATGGGGTGTTCAGCTTCTTGGCGGCGCATAGCAGTGAAACCAGGCTTACCAGATTGGTTTTCCAAGACAAATTCTCTGGCAAATTGTCCAGATTGAATTTCTTGGAGAATTTTTCGCATTTCGGCGCGAGTTTCGTCGGTGACGATGCGAGGACCACGAGTTAAGTCGCCGTATTCAGCGGTGTTAGAAATGCTGTCGCGCATTTTGGCTAAGCCACCTTCTACGATTAAGTCAACAATTAATTTGACTTCATGTAAGCATTCAAAGTAAGCGAGTTCTGGTTGATATCCAGCCGCGACTAAGGTTTCAAAACCTGATTTAATTAGGGCACTCAAACCGCCACAGAGGACGACTTGTTCGCCGAATAAGTCAGTTTCGGTTTCTTCGCGGAAGGTGGTTTCCAAAATTCCGGCGCGAGTACCGCCAATGCCTTTAGCGTAAGCCATTGCTCGATCGCGTGCTTGTCCACTACCATTTTGATAAACTGCAAATAAACAAGGTACTCCTTCTCCTTGTTCGTAAGTCCGTCTTACCAAATGTCCTGGGCCTTTAGGTGCCACCATGACCACATCTACGTTTTCTGGTGGGACAATTTGACCAAAATGGATGTTGAACCCGTGAGCGAACAAGAGGACTTTACCTTCTGTCAAATGGGGTTCAATTTCGTTTTTATAAATACTTTTTTGAACTTCATCTGGCAGTAGGATCATAATCCAGTCAGCTTTTTGAGCAGCTTCCGCTACGTTGTAAACTTCTAAGCCAGCATCTTTGGCTTTAGTTGCGGACTTACTTCCCGGATACAAACCAACTATTACGTTAACGCCGCTATCTTTAAGATTTAAAGCGTGAGCGTGACCTTGAGAACCATAACCGATAATCGCTACCGTTTTATTTGCCAATAAATCTAAATTGGCATCAGAATCATAGTACATCCGAGCCATAAGGGTAACTCCTGACTTTAACCTGACTAATGAATGATGTGCAAACTTTTCATCATACCATAGTCAAATCTATAAAACGGAATTTGACTATGAAGAAAAACCTTTGATTGATTTAAGGATTGAGCAGTTGGGAAACTAAGGTTGGTTTTAAGAAAGTGCCACAATGAATAAATCTGCTTAGTTATGTTAAGGAAAGTTTGAATTTTTCATTTCTCTTTAAAAATCGATCGTCGTTGTAGTATTCACAACACATAGCAACTAAGAAAGTATGGTACAAAGTTAGCGGATAGACTATCACTATTTGTAAACTTTAGGAAAATACTGGACTTAAGATAATTTCTCAAGTTACTATTAAATTAAAAGTTGACAACTCATTCAGAGGTTTAAGTAAGAATATTTTATACATAAATCATCTGCCTAGAAAACTTTAGTGATTGTTTTCCAATAATCCTAGTCATCTTAAAACCCATAAAATATATGACTGTGCCACTACGCATTTTATTAATTCAAAACTCGAAAGAGGATGCTAAGTTGTTAGAGAATGAACTAAAACGTGGTGGTTATACGCCATTATTTACCAGGGTAGAAACACCCCAAGCTATGAATGTAGCTTTAGAAAGACAAGCTTGGGATATTGCCATTACCGATTACTCATTAAGAGCTTTTAATGCTTTAGTTGTATTGCAAATAATTAGAAAGAAAGTTTTAAATTTGCCAGTGATTATCCTAGCGGAAAGTCGCGATGAAGATTTGATAGTGACGGCAATGAAAGCTGGGGCAAATGATTGTTTAATTAAGGATAATTTAACAAGGATAGTAGCAATTGTAGAACGGGAAATTAAAGCGATCGCAATCAAAAACGGCAAGAATAAATTAATTACTCCAATTTTAGACCTGAAAGAATATCAAGAAGTTGCCCTAAAGAATCAAGAACAGGCTGAAAGAGAAAGAATTTTGAATGAAATTTTTCGAGTTCTGAATAGAAGCCTCGATCCCGAACATATTTTACAACAGATTGTCCGGTTAACAGGGGAATGTTTTAATGTCGATCGGGTAATTTTATTCGCTACAGAATCAGGAGAAATTCAGGTATTAAATCAGTGGTTGGCTAATTTACAAATTCCTTCCATGTTAGATTTTAAAGTGCCACTTTCCGAATGGTCAGATTTACTAGATCCTGAATCAGAATTTAATACAAGAAAAGCTTTTCATGTGCCTTATTATCCACCTTATCCGGTGACAGCTGCACAAGAGGAAAATATTCAAAAATTCCAGATTCGTTCGGTATTGAGCGTACCAATTTTCATTCACGATCGATTGTTTGGTGGTTTAGGTTTACATACTACGTCATCCTATCGGAACTTTACTGAGGAAGAAATCAAATTACTAGAAAGAATTGCTGAACAAGCGACGATCGCACTTTATAACGCCATCAGTTACGAACGCTTAGAACAGTTAGTTAAACATCGCACTCAAGAGTTAGAAAAAGCCAAGTCAGAAGCCGAAGCAGCTAATCGATCGAAAAGTGAATTTTTGGCAAATATGAGTCATGAATTACGCACTCCGTTAAACTCAATTTTGGGTTTATCCCAAATGCTTCAGCAAGAATTTTATGGCAAACTTAGTCCGAAACAAAAGGATTATATTAACTGCATTTATAGCAGTGGCGAACATTTACTATCATTAATTAACGATATCCTCGACTTAGCTAAAGTGGAAGCGGGGAAAGAAGAACTAATGATTGAAAGTGTAGAAATTAGAGAATTATGTTATTATTGCTTGTCTATTGTTGCAGAAAAGGCTAAAAGTCAAGGGTTGACCCTAAAAAGTGAAATCGATCCGCAAGTTAGTCATTTTATTGCCGATCAACGCCGCCTTTGCCAAATGTTATTAAATTTACTTTCTAACGCAATCAAATTTACTCCAGCTGGACAAGTAACTTTAATCGTGAAAAAAGAACCAAAAGGCACTTCATTTACTGTAGCAGATACAGGAATTGGGATTGCGCCTGAAGATATCTCATCTTTATTTCAGCCTTTTTCTCAGTTAGATAGTAAACTGAATCGTCAATATCAGGGAACTGGTTTAGGCTTGGTTTTAACTCGTCGTTTAGCTCGACTACATGGCGGAGATTTAACTGTAGAATCTCAGCCAGGAGTAGGAAGTGAATTTACAATTTATCTTCCAGATTTATCTTTAAGAAATTTTGCTAATGGTTCCTCTCAATATCAGCAAATAGAAAAAAATACGGTGAGCAATATTAGAGAAGAAATTATCTTAGGTGAAGAGCAATTAATGCAAAAACGACCTATTTTATTAATAGAAGATGATGATAAAACCGCGTTAGTTTTGCAGAATTACTTAAAAGTTTTGAACTACCAAGTAGAGCATTTATCAAGTAGTATAGGTTTTTTGGAACAGGTGCGGCTAATTAAGCCGGGATTAATTATATTAGATGTTTATTTGGCGAACGATCGCTCTGGTTTAGAATTACTAAAAATGTTGCGATCGCAAAAAGATTTAGCTCACGTACCAGTAATCATGCTCACATCAACACCCATGAAAGGCGAACGGGAAACTTGTTTAGCTGCTGGAGCTAATGATTATTTCACCAAACCGATTGGAGTCGCTAAAATAGAAGCGATTCTTTCCCAATATTATAATCGGGCGGAATATTCATGGTTGTTATCTATTCCACAGTGACAGGCGAGATGGCTGTTCTACGGGATAGTTTAAAGATCTTGGCGATATCCGTCAGGGAAAATAGTGGTGCGATCGGATTTTGCCTTAGAAAAATCTACCTTTTTGGCGCGATAAAAGTTAGCTCCCCCAAGTTGAGCCCAATCTAACTTAGCTTCTTCTAAATTAGCACCAGTTAAATCAGCATATCTTAAATCAGCAAAACTAAGATCGGCATTATACAAATCTGCGCCTTGCAAATTAGCTCCCGATAAGTCCGCACCTTGCAAATTGGCATAACGTAAACTAGCGCGAGAGAGATTAGCATCCTGTAAATTAGCTTCTGATAAATCCGCAGAATTAAGTTTAGCGTCACTTAATTCTGCTGCTAACATTTTTGCTTGACAAAGATTAGCTTGGCTTAAATTAGCATAAGGTAAATAAACTTCCTGAAGATCGCTTTGATTGAGATTAACATCCGCTAAATTTGCTTCAAACAAATTTGCTTGAATTAAATTAATTTGTGAAAAATCCCTTTTACCGCTAGCATATAGAGCTAGTAATTCCTCCGCGCTTAAATGCTGCATTTTGGTTTTAATGCTGTCACGACACCACTAAGTTGAGAATTTAGGAAAATATTGAGTATTTATGCTTAAACAAAATTTAAATTTACGATATTGTAAAGAAATTTATAGTTTTTCTAATATTTTTTTTAGATTTGGATGGGGTTCTGCGGATGGAAGCCAAATAATATAGCAGTTTTCCTGCAATAACATAATTATTGACATTTTACCCATTTAGTGATTGTTACCTTTGTATCTTTAGAGATAACACTTTTTACCCTGTTAATGCCAAAATCAAAAGCGAAGCAGAAGAGAAAGAAAATCTGGTATGACCACAGGAAAAATCTCGATCGCTCAGCACTACCACGAGCGAACCAAATACGACCCGAAAACCATAGCTAGCAAGAGTCATGGGTTAGATTGGTCACGCCAGCCAGCGGTTTTCAAAGAATATAGACTTGGCATCTCTTTTGACCTGAAGCCCTATCTTACAGAAAAATCAGACGAAATTGCCAATTCCTCAGAAGATAATTGGTGGCAAAGGTTATCACGCTTGCTGTTTTGTACTTATGGCTTAACCGCTAAAATGTTGACAATGACGGGAGAGCCAGTATACTTAAGAGCCGCTCCTTCTGCGGGTGGTTTGTATCCAGCAGAAGTTTATTTAATTTCGCGTGGCACGCCATTATTACCCGCAGGATTATATAATTATCAGCCAAAAACTCACTCCTTAATTCAGTTTTGGGAAAAGCAAGTTTGGACAGAATTACAAACAGCTTGCTTTTGGCATCCAACGTTAAATAATACGCAATTAGCGATCGTCACTACAGCAATTTTTTACCGTTCCGCTTGGCGATATCAAGACCGAGCTTACCGGAGAATTTATTTAGATACAGGACATTTATTAGGCAATATTGAATTAGCTGGCGCACTCACTGATTACCGTCCGCATTTAATTGGTGGATTTAGCGATCGGCAACTGAACGAATTACTTTACATCGACACCGAACAAGAAGGCGCAACTACTGTAATTCCTTTAGCCGACTTATTAGATCCCCAACAAAATTTACCCTTAGCAGCAACAGCACTACCTTCTGGAATCGATACAAATTATCCCCGCATAGCTGACGGAGAACTAATAAAATACTTTCATGAAGCTACAGAAATTTCTGAGGAATCGAAAAAAATAGAAGATACTAACCAGTCATCCTTAGAAGATAAATATAACTTTCCTTTCTGCCTAAAAGTGAGTACCAAAACTGAGCCAATAAACTGGGGAGAGCATCAAGAATTACTAGAAAATACGATATTGCGGCGACGTTCTACCCGTGCTTATAACGGTGCTAATTTAACACTAAATGAACTGAAAGCTTTACTAGATTTTACTTACCAACCCCAACATTATATCGATCAAAATTTTGACATTGCACCTGATTATTTTGACTTAAGTTTAATCGAAACCTTTATTGCTGTATCTGGTATTGATGGCTTAGAAGAAGGCTGTTATTATTACGCTCCCAAAGCCCAAGAATTGCGGCAAATTCGCTTTAAAAACTTCCGGCGCGAGTTGTATTATCTCTGTTTGCAACAGGAATTAGGCAGAGATGCCGCAGCAACAGTTTTTCACACCGCTGATTTAAAAACCGCAGTGGCAAAATATGGCGATCGCGTCTACCGCTACCTACATCTAGATGCCGGACATTTAGGACAAAAACTCAACCTAGCCGCCATTCGCCTCAACTTAGGTGTCAGCGGCATTGGCGGCTTCTTCGACGATCAAGTAAATGAAGTCCTGGGTATTCCTACCGATGAAGCAGTTTTGTATATCACTACTTTAGGTCGCCCAAGGTAATTAGGGACTGGGGACTGGGGACTGGGGACTGGGGACTGGGGACTGGGGACTGGGGACTGGGGACTGGGGACTGGGGACTGGGGACTGGGGACTGGGGGAAAGTTCCTTAATTTAATCAACAATTCTCCCCTGCCCCCCTGCCCCCCTGCCCCCCTGTAATTACCCAATAGCTAACAATATGTCAACCGGAAATTCCCTTAAATTGGTGGAAGTGAGATAATGGAAGTATAAAAAAATGGTAAATTTTACTTGGAAAGAGTAATGCTACCCTAGATACACAACCCTCTTAGGTTATAAATGCCTGAACTAAACAATTTAGGTAACAATCTATGACGACAGTTCTAGTTGTGGAAGACAATAAAGCTCAAAGAGAAATGATCTCTGATTTGCTCACAAAAATGGGGCTAAAAGTTAATGTGGCTAGTGATGGTGTCGAAGCACTAGAACAAATCGACGGAAATCCTCCCGATTTAGTGGTGTTAGACATCATTATGCCTCGAATGAATGGTTACGAAGTTTGTCGTCGGCTCAAAAGTGATACGAAAACTCAGAATTTAGTGGTGGTGATGTGTTCGGCGAAGAAGGAAGAGTTCGATCGCTATTGGGGAATGAAACAAGGTGCAGATGCTTACATTGCTAAACCTTTCCATCCCCAAGAATTGATCGGGACGGTGAAACAATTGTTACGGGCTTAATTTAGTAATTGGCGATTATTTACCAATACAAAAGCGGCTGAAAATGCGATCGAGTACCGATTCTGTTACTTCCTCGCCAGTAATTTCTCCTAATGCTTGAATTGCACCTCGCAAGTCAATTGTCCAAAAGTCTAAGGGTAATTGTTCAGCAATAGTAGTTAAGACTTGTTTTAAGGAAGTTTTTGCGCTTGTCAGGGCGGCTGCTTGTCTTTGATTAACTGCTAAATCTAGATCGGCGGCTTGTGCTTTACCAGCATGAATTACTGTTAAAATTGCTGTTTCTAATTCTTCAATTCCTTGGTTAAGTGCAGCAGCAGTGTGGACTTGAAATTGAAATTGAGGAATAGCAGTTAAGAGATTTTGTTTCTGATTTTCTGTAATTAAATCGATTTTATTAATTACTAAAATTACTGGGCGACTTTTGACTTGTTGGTAAATTTCGGTTTCGGCTTCTGTCCAACCAATTTCAGCATCAATTGTCAGTAAAATTAAGTCAGCGGCTTCTGCGGCACGGCGCGATCGCTCAACCCCAATTTTCTCAACCACATCGCTAGTTTCTCGAATTCCCGCAGTATCTAAAACTTGTACAGGTATTCCTCCCACAACTAACTGAGATTCAACAACGTCTCTAGTAGTTCCCGGTAGTTCGGTGACGATCGCGCGATCGCTACGACTCCAAGCATTTAATAAACTCGATTTTCCCACATTGGGACGACCGACAATCGCTACTTTAATCCCAGTTCGTAACAATTCTCCGCGATCGGCAGTTGCTAAAATTTGTTGCACTTTTGCGGTAACTTCGGCGATTTGTGCTTGAATATTTTCCTCATTTAATGGTGGTAAATCCTCCTCGAAATCGATTCTGGCTTCAATTTCTGCCAAAATATCTAAACAAGTATTTCGTAATTGCCGAATTGGTTCTCTTAACTTTCCTTGTAACCCCGCTAAAGCAGTTTGTGCAGCTTGGGGAGATTTTGCACCAACTAAATCTGCTATACTTTCCGCTTGAGTTAAATCAATTCTGCCATTCAAAAAAGCTCGCAGGGTAAATTCTCCCGGTTGTGCTAATCTTGCACCTTGTTCAATACACAATTGTAAGACTTTTTGTACTGCCATAATTCCCCCGTGACAGTGGAATTCGACAACATCTTCTCGCGTAAAAGAACGAGGCGCTTGCATAATTAAAAGCAACGCTTCATCAATTAATTCTTGTGTTTGGGGATGGCGAATATAACCGTAGAGAATTCGATGAGTTTCCCATTTTTGTTTACCGGGTGCATGAAAAAGTTGTTGCGCGATCGCGATCGCTTCCGTTCCCGAAACTCGCACAATTCCTACACTACCTTGTTGGGGAACAATCGCTGTGGCAATAGCTGCGATCGTCCCACTCGTTGCTAATGTCTGTGACATCAGTTTTATTTTTTCCCTTTTATACTATTCAAAGTTTATAACTAATGACAAATGACTACTGACAAATGACAAATGACAACGTTAAATAGACTTTTCCCTTTCTAATTTATCTAATAAATCCTCAGCAATATCACACCATCGCTGACGATATTTCGCATCCTCTGGTTTTTCAGTTAAAGCACGTCCTTTTAGTTGGGGATATTTAGCGTAAAATAGGCGATCGACCTGGGGATAAAAATTTCTCACACCTAAAGCCTTACTGCGCCGCATAATTTCCGTTTGACGGTCTATTTCAGCTTTAGTTAAAGTCGCAGAATTAGGCAAATTAGGTAACTTCGGAAAAGATAATTTTGTCGGCAATTTTAACAACTCAGCTTGAGCAAAATTCCAAGCGCCAACTCCCACCACAACAACTACACCTACTTTTAAACTATTGACTAAAAACTTGACTCCAAAAAGTTTTTTGCCAGGTAATTTAACAATAGTTTTGCCTACATTAGCAATAACTTGAGTAACATTAGTTTTCCACCCCCGACGACCGACAAAATTAAGAGTTGGTATTTGAGAAATATTCGGATTACTAGCAGGAACAGGTTGAGGATTAGGATTAGCAATAGGTTGAGGGTTAGGATTATTAACTGTTGGTAAAAGTTGGAAAACTTCTCTAGCTGACTGATAGCGATCGCTAGCCCGATAAGCCAAACACTTATCTAAAATTCTCCCCAATTCAGGACTCAAACTGATATGTTGTCGCCAACACCAAACCGCCTTAGAATTATCATAAAGTTCCTTGGGTTGTTGACCAGAAATTAACACCAAAACCGTCACCGCCAAAGCATACAAATCACTGCTAGGAAAAGCTTTTCCCTGACGAATTTGTTCCGGTGGTGCGTAACCTTCCTTACCCAACAAAGTTACCAAAGGTTGTCCAGTTGCCTTAGAAACCGCAGTTGTCGCCGCTTGTTTCACCCCACCAAAATCAATTAAAACTGGCATTTGATCCGCACTACGCAGCATCAAATTTTCCGGTGAAATATCGCGATGTACTACACCTTGAGAATGAATATATTCTAAAACTGGTAAAATTTGCCGCAGCAACTCAACTACTTCCGCCTCACTCAAACAACGCTGTTTTAAAAGTTGCGCGTAACTCTCACCTTCGATATAATCTTGAACTAGAAATAGCGATCGTTTGCCGTTTAAGTGCGATCGGAGAAACTCCCGAAAATTCGGAATTTGGGAATGTTGCAACTTATATAGAACACTTGCTTCCCGTTCAAATAACTCCTCGGCTTTTTGTAACTCCTTACCGCCTTTAATTTGGGGAGCAAATTCTTTCAAAACACAAAGTTCTTGATAACGGTTAATATCCCTCGCTAAGTAAGTACGTCCAAAGCCGCCTTGTCCCAACTCGCGGACAATTTCATAGCGATTTTCTAGCTTTGAGCCAACAGTCAGAGGTGAAGAGTTAGACATTCTTACGAGTCAAGAAACACAACAGGGAAGATTAAGAGATTTTAACTCATCAAGTGCTAAAAAACACCAGTCTTTCAAGCGATTTTCTCTGCACCTTTTAACATTAGTTGAGATATCGCCGCAAAAGCATCAATCCAAGCTTGCTTTACCTCTGCTGTCCAATTTTCTCCCAAATACAATTCAAAAGTTTTCAACAAAGTAGCACAGAAATCAGGATAATATTCTTTCAATGCTCCATATTGTACATGACGCTCACCCAGTTGTTTTAAAGCATCATTTACCGTTTCCGTATCTCGAATATTTTCTATAGTTAACATTAAAGCGCGGACTAAGTGCTTGCGTTGTTCCATCATATTTGTCCGTGCAAACAAAGGTTGAATCTGGGGATAATCGTGAAATAGATTTTCATAGAAAGTAATGGCGAACTCATCAGTTTGTTCTTTAATCTGCTGGAAAGTTTCTTGTAAAACTTCTACTTGCAAAGCCATTGTTGCTCCTACCTGTCAATTAGCTAAAAAATGGCTGGTATTGTTCAATCATAATTTCCCTTTTTGCCCAATACCAGCTATTACGCATAGTTATGTCTGAAGTTTAACCATTTCTGGAGTGTGATGCCAACATTTAGTTTATGTATTACAATTTGTAAAAGAAATTTTCATTTAATCACCGCCTTACCACTAAAGAGGTTACAAGTTTTGCATCGTGATTGGTGAAAAATAGGACTCAAGGAAGGAGAACATGGAAACTACAATAAATTGTGCTGAAGCCTGCGTTAATGGCTGTGTTTTGGGTGACAAATGTCCGAATAAGGAATACGCCGCCTCCGCATCAAAGTTTATCAACGAAGTTCCGTTAGATAAAATGCACGAAATTGCCGAAGCTGCTTTAAGAAAAAAAATGTCCCAGCCACCCCAATGGGTAATTCCCGATTTTCCCGAATCAAAATAGTTAGGATTTTTAGCGATCGCATTTTACCATTTTACATTTTGGTGAGGAGTTGGGGGGATGTGGGTGCGATCGCTAATTCAATTTTAGATTTTAGATTTTAGATTTTCCTGATTGCGTTGATTATTCATCAATATTAATTGAACCTGAACAATCACTATAAATATTACCTACTTTTATTTCTCGCCGCTTCTAATTTTCGACGAATAGCCGCTGCGGTGTCTCACAAATCGGTGCAGCGTCCTTCCCGTAAATGTTTTAATGCTTTCTCAGCAAGTGCATCAAGCTTACCTGCTGCTACATCCGCTTCAAACTTTTGATCCCAGACCTTTGCATCAAATTCCGCAAACCAGGTACGAAAAGCCGCAAGTTCCTCTGGGGAAAGTTGCTTAATAGCTTGTTCAATATCTTCTAGGTTATTCATGTGTCAGAACAACAAATCGTTTCATCGCATTTTATCATGTTACATTTTGGTGAGGAGTTTGGGGGGATGTAGTGCGATCGCTAATTCAATTTTAAATTTACCTTCAACTTTTCATTATCCTGCTGATTATATTAAAGCGGAAGATAATAAATCTGCCCTTCTAATTCGCCTTCTAAACTACAATCAATAACCATCAAAATATCTTCTATCACCCGTCCAACTTGTGCATCTGTACTCACCTCAATCACACCAGACATCGGTAAACCTTCCCTGATTCTTTCATAAGCAAAGCGTGTAATTGTAGCCACATCATGAGTTAGCAATATTCTATCTTCTTGGGCTGCCCAAGCCAAAATAGTTGGATCTTCCTCACCCGATAAACTAACATCTTGAACTCGGACAATATCAATACTTGGTCTACGGCGAAATAATCCTCTAACAATGGTATTATCAAAGTTCTCATCAGCAAGGAATTTCAACATACTTCCCGTTCAGCTTTGCGAGCTAATAATCTGTCGCGCAAACCCTGCGGATCAAACCTCGCTTTGTTCATATTACGAACTTCTTGAGCTTCCTGCTGCCGTAGCTGTAAATATGCTTCAACTTCATCCTGATGGTTGAGATAGAAGGCAATAGTAGCATATACATCAGCAAGTTTCAAAGATGGATAGCGATAAACAATTTCTTCTGTAGTCGCTCCTTGTTTGAAAACAGAAACTATAGTATCAAGCGTTACGCGAGTTTGGCCTACTCGAACTACACCATCAGCAGTAATATGCAGTGGTGCTCTTTCAGCTACAATTGCTAATGTCATAAGCAAGACCGAAATGTTTGCTTTTAAATATTAGCAAATAGTTAATCTAGGAGTGCGATCGCATTTTACCATTTTACATTTTGGTGAGGAGTTTGGGGGGATGTGGTGCGATCGCTAATTCAATAACCCAAAGTCAATAACATTACTTCTTCTAATCTAGTTATTGTTTCTGAATTTAATTCACCCAACTTACTCTGAAATCTTCTTTTATCAAGAACTCGCATTTGGTAACACAAAGCAACAGAATCTTGCAGCAAACCACCTTCACCAGTAGAAATTAGCAGACAGGTTGGCAAAGAAGCACGACGCAGATTTGTTGTTAAAGGAATAGCTAAAACAGTAGTTGTAAATTGAGAAACTATGTCATTTTGAAACACAATTACAGGTCTGATTCCGGCTTGTTCAGAACCTTCAGTAGGATTTAAGTTAGCAATCCATATCTCACCTCTTTTCACAGTAATTTCTGTCAATCTTCTCTCCTCAACATTTCGGCATACTCACCCATTCCCTCTTCAGCAAGTAATTGATCTTCTTCAGCAAATTCACTGTAAATTGCTGCTAATTTACTTTCATTTTCTCGCAAGGTAGCACATCGATCGCGGAATTTGAGGAAAGCAATAAAATCGACAACTTGTTTAAGTTGTTCTTCGTTCAGTGTTGCTAATTCTTGGTTAATTAATTCTTTCATTGTCCTTTCCGTAAATGTTTTAATGCTTTCTCTGCAAGTGCATCAAGCTTACCTGCTGCTACATCCGCTTCAAACTGTTTATCCCAGATTTCTGCATCAAATTCCGCAAACCAGGTACATCAAAATTGAGGCGAATAAAATGACCGCGTTCAGGAATTTTGACGACACACTGAGGATTACCTGGTAGATGCCTATCTACAGCGACGAAGGTAGTACCGAAGCCTCCTCCTCCTAAGTGGCGAATAATTTGGTAACGCCCACCCAGTATTTTTCCCAGCATTAGATTATCAAAGGGTAACGAGTTGTGACTCGATTAGTTCGTTAATCTAGATTTTGGCACAGAATGTTCAGCTTGCTAGTTAGTCATCTAACTAATTTTGTGCCTTTTGCTAGTTGGATTAGCCAAAATTGTCCCCTTCTGTGGCAACCTGAAGAACAGAGAGGATCAGCAAAGTAAAGAATAGGTTATGCAAACACTGCCCAATCCCGCTACTTCTACCAGTCAACCGGAATTTGATACCGTAATCAAACGGCGGAAAACTCGTCCCGTGAAAGTCGCTAACGTTACGATTGGCGGGGGCTACCCGGTGGTGGTACAGTCGATGATTAACGAAGACACGATGGATATTGATGGATCGGTTGCCGCAATTCGTCGCTTGCATGAGATTGGCTGCGAAATTGTGCGCGTTACCGTTCCTAGTGTCGGTCATGCTAAAGCAGTTGGCGAAATTAAGCAAAAACTCCGGGAAACTTACCAAGATGTGCCTTTAGTCGCTGACGTTCACCACAATGGCATGAAAATTGCTTTGGAAGTCGCCAAATATGTGGACAAGGTGCGGATTAATCCGGGATTATATGTGTTTGAGAAACCTAGACCGGATAGAGGCGAATTTACTCAAAGCGAATTTGACGAAATTGGGGAAAAAATCCGCGAAACTTTAGAACCTTTGGTGGTTTCCTTGCGCGATCAAGGTAAGGCGATGCGAATCGGGGTTAATCATGGTTCGCTTGCTGAAAGAATGCTGTTTACTTACGGTGATACACCGGAGGGGATGGTAGAATCTGCGATCGAATTCCTTCGCATTTGTGAATCCCTCGATTTCCGTAACTTAGTAATTTCCCTGAAAGCTTCCCGCGTACCCGTGATGATTGCTGCTTATCGCCTGATGGCAAAGCGGATGGATGAACTGGGAATGGACTACCCCCTACATTTAGGTGTTACCGAAGCCGGGGATGGGGAATACGGCAGAATCAAGTCCACCGCAGGAATTGCTACATTATTAGCAGATGGCATTGGTGACACGATTCGAGTTTCCCTCACCGAAGCACCAGAAAAAGAGATTCCAGTCTGCTATAGTATTCTTCAGGCTTTGGGACTCAGGAAAACGATGGTCGAATATGTCGCCTGTCCTTCCTGTGGTCGTACTTTATTCAACCTGGAAGAAGTGTTGCATAAAGTGCGAGAAGCCACCAAACACCTGACTGGTTTGGACATAGCAGTAATGGGTTGTATTGTCAATGGCCCAGGAGAAATGGCAGATGCCGATTACGGTTATGTGGGAAAACAGCCCGGTTTTATTTCTCTGTATCGTGGCAGAGAAGAAATTAAGAAAGTCCCAGAGTCTCAAGGTGTGGAGGAGTTAATCAACTTAATCAAATCAGACGGTCGTTGGGTAGATCCTTAATTACCGTATGACTTGTCAATATGCCATTAGCAAAATAGTCATAAGCACTGAACTTTGACTTCAGAAGCTTGTGCTAAATTGGGCTTATTTGCAGAACAGTTTTTTCCCTCCGGCTCAGTAAAAACAGTATGACAATAACTAGAAAAGGTCTCGTTGTAAGTGCGACAGCTGCGGTATTGACGACTGTTGCTGTCACCGGCGCTGGTATTCATCTTTCCAGTCAGGCGTTTTTCAGAGAAAGTCCGAAAGAACTTGTTGATGAAGTCTGGCAGATTGTCGATCGCAATTATGTGGATGGCACCTTTAACCAAGTAGATTGGCAAGCTATCCGCAACGAGTACCTGAGCCGGACTTACGCAACAAAAGAAGATGCTTACAAAGCAATCCGGGAAATGCTCAAAAGGCTGGAAGATCCCTACACCCGGTTTATGGACCCCCAAGAGTTTAAGAGTATGCAAATCGATACCTCTGGGGAATTAACGGGTGTGGGTATCCAGTTAACTCAGGATGAAGATACGAAGAAAATCATTGTCATTTCCCCCATTGAAGGTACACCAGCAGCAAAAGCGGGAGTGATTGCCAAAGATGAAATTATTAAAATCGATGGTAAGAGCACTAACGGAATGAACGTCAATGACGTAGTAAATCTGATTCGTGGTCCAGTAGATTCGGAAGTTGTCCTGACTATTAAACGGAACAACCAAGAAAAAATCTTTAAACTGAAGCGGGAAAGAATCGAAATTCATCCAGTACGTTTCGACGCTCGCAAAGATATCCCCAGTGGATTGGGTTATATTCGTTTGAATCAGTTTAGTGCTAATGCTGCACCAGAAATGCGTCAAGCAATTCAAGCTTTAGAAAAACAAGGCGTTGCTGGTTATATTTTGGATCTCCGTTCTAACCCAGGTGGGTTACTTTATGCGAGTATTGATATTGCCCGGATGTGGTTGAAAGAGGGATCGATCGTCTCTACTGTCGATCGTCAAGGCGAAAGCGAACGCCAAAAAGCTAACCATCGCCAATTAACAGATAAACCATTGGTGATTTTGATCGATGGCGGATCTGCTAGTGCTAGCGAAATCCTCTCCGGTGCATTGCAAGATAATAATCGCGCCGTTTTGGTAGGCACAAAAAGCTTTGGTAAGGGTTTGGTACAATCAGTCAGACCCTTGGGCGATGGATCGGGATTAGCAGTAACTATTGCTAAGTACTTCACTCCTAGCGGTAGAGATATTAATCACGCCGGAATTGCTCCTAACGTAGTCGTGGAACTTTCCGACGCACAAAAGCAAAGATTGGTGAAAAACCGCGACGAAATTGGCACATTGCAAGATCCACAATATGCGAAAGCTGTGGAAATTTTGCAACAACAAATCGCCAAACGTAACGGAAATGGTGGTTCAAGTTCTACTTCCTCTCGGCAGTAATTTAGCAGAGGAGCAGAGGAGCAGAGGAGCAGGAGGGAATACTCTTTAACCTTCTGCCTTCTGCTCCTTATTTTTGAGAAATAAAATTAAACTGAGGTTGAAAACAACAGAAAAACTGTTCTCTGTTTCCTTCCCTTACTAAAATGTCTGACTCAATTACCAATAGCTGTAAACCGAGAGAAAAATTTTCAAATATTCATAATTGTTAAAGAGAATTCTAAAGCAAAACCTGATTTTTGTGACAGAGTGTTAAATAGGGGTTAACCTCAGATGAAAGAGGAGGTAACTTCACAAATAGGTGATTTATTTAAGGACAACGCAGCAAAAAAATTTTAGATTTTCTTTGGATTTTAGTTAAAACTAAAACCTAAAACTCGACACAACAATTGCAAACATTACTAGACGCGACTGCTAGCGGGAGCGAGTAAAAAGGCGGTCGTAAAGGAGGATTTTATGAGCGAAAAAGTGGTTTCTAACTGCCGGAATGTGGCGATCGTTGGCCCTTATTTAAGTGGTAAAACTAGCTTGCTAGAAAGTTTATTATTTGTGACAGGTGCGATTTCGCGCAAAGGCAGTATCAAAGATAAAAACACAGTGGGAGATAGTGCTGCTGAGGCACGCGATCGACAAATGAGCGTGGAAGTATCAGTAGCAAACACCCAATACGAAGACATCAATTTTACCTTTTTAGATTGTCCGGGTTCGGTAGAATTTGCCCAAGAAACTTATAATGCGTTGATTGGTGTAGACGCAGCGGTGGTAGTTTGTGAACCAGTGTGCGATCGCGTCCTCACCCTCGCCCCCCTATTCAAATTCCTCGATGATTGGGAAATTCCCCACTTAGTTTTCATCAACAAAATGGATCGGGCGAACAACAACTTCATGGACGTACTGCACGCCCTAAAAGCCGTTTCTAGCCGTCCTTTAGTACCGCATCAATATCCGATCGGTCAAGGAGAAGACCTGATCGGTTTCATAGACCTAGTAACAGAACAAGCTTATCACTATCATTCCGGTGCCGCAGCTGACCCCGTACCCTTCCCCGCAGAACTCAAAGAACAAGAGCACGCCGCCAGGGAAGAAATGTTAGAAGAGTTAGCTAACTTCGACGATCACCTACTCGAAGAACTCTTAGAAGAAATTGAACCGCCTCAAGAAGAAATAGTCGCGGACCTGAAAATGGAACTAGGCGCAGACTTAATTTTGCCAGTATTCTTAGGAGTTGCCGAACAAGACTTTGGCGTGCGACCCTTACTAGAAGCTTTATTGCGCGAAGCCCCCGAACCAGACACAATTAAAGAACGGCGCGGAATTTCCCTCAAAGGTGAAGCACCCCTAGCCCAAGTATTGAAAACTTACTTCACTCCCCAAGGTGGCAAACTTTCCTTAGTTAGAGTTTGGCAAGGCGTTCTCACTGATGGCGCAACTCTCAACGGCGTGCGTGCTGGTGGTTTATATCGTCTGACAGGTCAACAACAAACGGGAGTCCAAGAAGCAAAAGCTGGGGAAATTGTGGCTATTGGTAGGTTAGAGGGCATAAAAACGGGCGATACCCTCTCAACTAACAGCGGACAACCGGAGTCAGAATTACCCAAAGCGGAACAATTGACTCCGGTTTATGCTTTGGCTGTAGGTGCGGAAAAACGCAACGATGAAGTGAAAATTAGCACTGCTTTTGCCAAGTTAATTGAAGAAGATCCCTCTTTAGCTTGGGAACAACATGGCGACACCCGCGAAGTCATCCTTTGGGGACAGGGAGATATTCACCTGCAAATAGCTTTAGATCGTTTGCGTCGCAAGTATAATTTGCCAATGGTGACACATTTACCGCAAGTTCCTTACAAAGAAACCATTCGCAAACCTGCCTCTTCCGTACATGGACGCTACAAACACCAAAGCGGCGGACATGGACAATTTGGCGATGTTTACTTGGATATTAAACCTTTAAGTCGTGGCGAAGGTTTCAACTTTGATGAAAAAATTGTCGGTGGAGTAGTTCCCCGGCAATATATTCCAGGTGTAGAAACAGGTGTGCGCGAATATTTGGCACAGGGGCCATTAGGTTTCCCAGTTGTTGATGTAGCCGTAACGCTAATTAATGGTTCTTATCATACGGTAGATAGTTCGGAACAAGCCTTTAAGCAAGCTGCACGTTTAGCAATGCAAGAAGGACTACCTCAATGTCAACCAATTTTGTTAGAACCTATTGCGGCGATCGAAATTTCTACTCCTCAAGATTTTACTTCCAAAGCGATGCAATTGCTCACCGGAAGACGGGGACAAGTGTTAGGTTATGAAGCGAAAGATGGTTGGAAGAGTTGGGATAAAATTTCCGCTTATTTGCCACAAGCAGAAATGCGTGACTTTATTATTGAGTTACGCAGTTTGACAATGGGCGTAGGTTTCTTTGATTGGAAATACGACCATTTGCAAGAAGTACCAGACAAAGTTGCCGAAAAAGTTGTGGCAAGTAACGCTAATGGTAACAGCAATAGCAAATAATCAGCCGAATTGTTAGTTACAAATTATAACTTTTTAGGATGTGTTATCTAGAATACCGATTCAGTAATAATCAAGAGCCTCATTTTGCTTTGGTCGAGAGCGTTAGAATGACTGCTTATCGTAAAGTTCTGGATTACTGAATCGGTATTCTAGTACACTATAAAATTTGAATACTTAGTGTAAAGTATTACATATTCTATTTCACAAAAAAGAAGGATTCAAAAAAATGGATGGCTCTAAAGAAATTGTTGACCAATCACAAATAAAAGCTAAAGCTATTGCCATTTTAATTTGTATATTAGCGTCTATAGTATTTTTATTTTCTGGTGATTTTTTAAACTATTTTTAAGTCTAGGCTTTTTAGGATATTTGTATTTTTTTAATGACTACTAATATTCTAGGATAAAACATAGATAAATATAGGCAAGTTTAGATGACCCAAACAACCACAGAATATAAATATGTAGAACTAAACGATCGCAATGTCCCGATCGTCGCTGGAACTACAATGAAAGTTATCGAATTAGTAACAGGACAAATTGCTTACGGGTGGAGTCCCGAAGAACTCCATTTTCAACATCCCTATTTAACCATGAGCCAAATTTATTCAGCACTAGCTTATTACTGGGATCATAAAGAAAAACTCGATGCAGATATACAACAGCGAGAAGAATATGCAGCAAATTTACGCAAGCAAGCAGGAGAATCTCCTTTAGCGAAAAAACTCCGCGCACAGGGGATAATTAAGTGAGCATAGCCCTTTACATGGATGAACACATTCGTCGAGCAATTACAATAGGATTGCGTTTGCGAGGTGTAGATGTCCTGACAGTTCAAGAAGATGGACGTGCTGGTACACCAGACCCAATTTTGCTGGACAGAGCAACAGAACTTCAGCGTGTCATGTTTTCACAAGATCAAGATTTTTTAATTGAAGCAAATCGTCGTCAAGTTGAAGGAATTAACTTTTCAGGTGTTATTTATTCCCCTTTGTTATCTATCTCTATTGGTGATTGTATCCGTGACTTAGAAATAATTGCTAAAGCTAGCAATCCTGAAGATTTAGCCGATCGAGTAGAGTATTTACCTTTGTAGTACTCTCTTCTTAGAAAAACTATCAATTACCATGACTAAATATCTAAACTTTCTACTGTAATTTCAGTAGAATGCTCAATACTAAACTGATAATAAACCTCCCGCTTAAATTGCCGTTTTCCCTTTGCTCTTAAATTGAGTAACCATTCTAATTGTCCTATTTCTCCTAGATGAATTTCTGGATTTGTATTAATCAACTTAACTTTTACTTTTTCATCGCGACTAACAGGTAATTGGACAATCAACCTGAGCTTAATCTTTTCTGCTTTTAAATTAAGCACTGTCAATTTATACCCGAATGTAGTCCGGCGATAGTTACCAATAATTTCAATCTCCCGTTCTACCAAATCCTGCTCAATTTTTAAACTTTGATCGATACCAAAGCTTAGTTTAAACTCTTGTCCAGGCGCAATATTTTCTAATTCAGTAGTTCCAATTAAAGCCCTATCAAAAAAGATATTGGCTTTTCCTGGTAACAAAGTTAATCCATTAGTGTTGTTAGTAACTGTGGCTTCTAAGTAAGCGAAACTAACTTGTTTGGGTATGGCAACATATTCAGTGCGACAAGGCAAATCTTTATGAAAAACAGCAACTTTGTGAGGTGTACCATCAGAGAGAACAGTATAATTTTTCTCAAGTTTAAATGTGACTACACCTGCAAATTTAGTGGTTTGCTCAACTAGCTTTTGTACGCGCAACAATTCTTGTTTTTTGTCAGTATCATTCTCTTCTGCTAATAAAGCTTCTAACTCGGCAAAATCATCATAAATTTGGTTACTTGTCTGCGAAAAAGTGGGAATCTTGCTACCAGTAATATACCAAGGTTCTATTTTTGGTGCT
The DNA here is from genome assembly GCF_041929135.1 of Floridaenema fluviatile BLCC-F154. Lineage (NCBI taxonomy): Bacteria > Bacillati > Cyanobacteriota > Cyanophyceae > Aerosakkonematales > Aerosakkonemataceae > Floridanema > Floridanema fluviatile. Next base: position 52,720 of record NZ_JBHFNS010000055.1, read on the forward strand.
TGAGTAGCTAAAGTTGGTTTAGCTGTGGAAAGTGTGAGGTTAATATCTGTCCAATCTTCTCCGGTTCTTTGCCGAATTTCTGCTAAACAAGAAAGATCGATTTGTTTACCTGTGCTAGTATTTCTTAAGTCATAAAATGGTGTCCAACTAACCTGACTGACGAGGTAAGTAATTTCTAATTCACAGTCTGTTGGTAAAGCTGTTTCTAAGATAATTAAAATTTTAACGCTGCTTTGAATCTGTTTATAAATTGGTTGCTGTAATTGTTTGAATTGATAACGAAAAGCTTCTAAACGTTTGTCTATTTCTGTGAGTTGTTTTTCAGTTTCAGTAATGCTTTGGGCGTAATTTTGGTAAGATTCTCCAAGAAAGCTAAGTAATTCTTGAACTTTGGAAATTTTCAAGGAGTAGGAAGATAAATTATTGGCAAATTTATCTACAGATTTTTCACTAAGATTTTGAATAAAAACTTGTTGTAATTGCAGCGAATTTATTTGGTTTTCTAAATGGCGTTTTTGTTCTTCTAGTTGCCGAATTTTTCCTAAAATTTGATTGGTTTTATGTTGTAAAGGTTCATTAGCAAAGATGCGTTCTGTACGCAGTGCTAAGAGTTGTACTTTTGAGTTATCTAAACATCTTGCAGTGACAGAATCACTATGAACAGTTAGGGGTAAATTAGCGATCGCCACCTCTTGCTGTCCCCCCTTTAAATTAATTTTACCCCGTCTAGTAACCAACGCTTGGTTATGATAAACAGTTACTTCACAAATTTTACAGTTATTAGTCATAAGTCATAAGTCATTTGTCATTGATTTTAGGTAATTGGTAGTTGGTGTTTTCCAACTACCAACTACCAACTACCCATTATTGGTTACTAATTACTGAGGTTTCTTTTTAATGCGATCGATCTCTTTCTGCAACTCCTCTATTTGACGGCGTAAAATCTCCTCTTGACTTGGCGGTGTTTCTGCTTTCACATCAACTGCACCTTCAGAGGCAGATTTTTGATAATTACCGTTACGAATTTGGCGATACTCCTCAGAACCAGACCATTGTTGTAAGTGGCTAATGCGTTCGACTAGAAAAGGATGGCTGAGGAAAACACCTTGAGCTAGGTTATTATAAAGCAAGAATTTATAGACTTGATTCAACCCATCTTCATCTAAATTCTGGTATCTTTGCGATTGTTGAATAAATTCCGGTAAACTGCATTCATTGCCATATTTGAGACTACCACCAGCTAACTTCATCATTGACATTAAAACTGGATTAAGTTCGTCACTTAATAACAAAGCTGCGCGATCGGCTGATAATTCCGATCGTCTTTTCCACTCATAAAAAGCAAAAATCAAACCTCCACTAATCAAATTACCCAAACCAAAAGTCATTTCCCCAATAAATGAAGCCGTACTAATCGCCCAAAGTGCCATTTGGGTTAAGATAGTGTGACCACATTTAATATGTCCTAACTCATGGGCAATTACTGACTTAATTTCAGCTTCACTCATTAAATCTAAGAGTGCCGAATTTAACACAATTGAAGGATGTTCTTGCCCTAAAGCATAAGCATTAGCTAAAGGATATTGACTAATAAATATAGCTGGTTCCGGGTAAATATCTAAATCCTTGACACATTCACGAAACATTTGATAAATGGTAGAATATTGTCTTGGCCCAACTTGAATGCTGTTACCCAGATGATAAACAAATTGGGGACGTTCGTAGAGGAATTCCACAAATTTGCTGGCGACAAGATCGAAGCCAGGTAAATTGCGGAGAGTTTCTTCCGCTTCGCGATCGAGCGGATGACGAAATGCTTCACTGGAGATTCCTTTATAAGTTGGCATACTAACTGTTTTGATTGCAATAGGTAATAGCTATTTCTATTATGGTGTGGCTGTGGATGAATCCCTGTGTGCGAATCCATCCCTGATCTGCGAATCCATCCCGCCTGCGAATCAATTCGCAGGCTAATAGCGAAAGTCCGTTGAAACGGACTGAAGAATTGAGAAAAATTTAGTCCGTTTTAACGGAGTTAGGCTATTAGCCGGGAAATTGATTTCCCGGCGAGTCGGATGGGTAAGCAGTGATGCTTGTATGCGAATCCATCCCCGGTATGCAAATCCATCTCGCCTGCGAATTGATTCGCAGGCGAGTCGGATGGATCAGCAGTTATCCTTGTCTACGAACAAATATTTAACAATAGCTTGCCCAACATTACCAAAAGGCTATAAAATCATGCCATTGTAAATAGAAAAAAGAGATTTTTATGGCTCTTTGGCGGCTTTATTATCACCTTGTTTGGGCAACAAAAGAACGTCACCGCTAATCACTTCAAAAAGAGAGCCTGACCTTTATAATTATATCATTGGTAAAGCTGATTCACTTCGTTGTATTGTTCATGCTATCGGTGGCACAGAAGACCATATTCATTTAGTAGTTTCTATTCCTCCTAATTTGGCGATCGCAGATTTTGTTCAACAAATCAAAGGTAGCAGTTCCCATCAAATGAATCAGCTTTTAATCAGTTCGGAAGCGAAATTTGCTTGGCAACGTGGCTATGGGATATTTTCTTTGGGACGCAAGCAATTAAATGAAGCGATCGCCTACGTAAAAAATCAAAAACAGCATTATTTACAAGGAACAATTATTGCTGCTTTAGAACGAGAAACTGAGGAAAATGATGGCTCGAAATTAGGCGATCGAAATATTTGATAAATCAACTTACTCACAACTATTATTTTAGGCTAATCTATTGATAGAGCGATCGGAGAATACTATGCAAGCTTACAAACTTAAGGGAGCGATCGACGAATCTGGTAATTTAATTGTCAACGAACCGATTAAAATGGCTCCTGGTGAAGTAGAAATCATTGTTTTGCAGACCGTTGAAAAGGGGGACACAGGTGTAACAATTGAACCGCCAGCTGTAAAACCTAAAAGACAAGTTGAATGTTCAATCCCTATCTTAAAAGAATGGCTGGAAAATACCGATCCTACACCTCCTGATTTTGACCCAGAGCAAGCAAAATGGGAATATTTAAAAGAGAAACATAATCTATGAAAATTCTGATAGACACAAATATCATAGTAGATGTGGCTTTGGAGCGACAGCCATTTTACACCGAAAGCACGCAAGTTTTATCATTTGTTTACCAAAAACGAGTTGAAGGTTTCATTTCTGCATCAACAGTGAGCGACCTTTACTACATTATTCGTAAACCAAAAGGTCGAGAGCAAACTCTTGATTTTATCAGGAGAACTCTTACTTTTTGTCAAGTTGCTACTGTCGATCGAGATGTAATTTCAATGGCTCTAACTGCCAATTTTAGAGATTTTGAAGATGCAATTCAATACAGTGTTGCTAGGGTGAATGAATTTGATGCAATTGTAACACGCGATCGAGCAGATTTCCCAGTCACCTCTCCCCAAATTATCACCCCTACAGAGTTGATTCAGGAATTAACAAACTCTTTTTAAACCTCACAAAAACTTGTTTCACTGCTTACTAATTACTAAACGGGTTTAAAATCTCTTCAAGTCCCTGTTTAACTTTCTGAAGTTCTTCTCTTTGTTGCTTAATCCAAATTTTTTCAGCTTCTCTTTGTTTTGGTGTTTCTTGCTGATATCGTTCTTGTTTGGCTAGAAAGTCGCTGTAAAATGCGATCGCCTCATCAATAGCCTGTGTAGCGAACTTCACTTGCCGATCAAAGTATGAACTAATATCATTTTTAATTTTTGACCCAACTTTGTTCCGAAAAATTACTACTTCATGCCAAGGAATATCTCCCCATTTCTCCCAATTTACTAAATTAACTTTAACATTATCCCTAAATGCTGGAATAATTTCATTTGTATTATTTTGAACCTTTCCCAACCTTGCTTCAATTTCACTTAGTATGAGTTCAAGCTTTTTACTTAAGGTTGTCTGTGATTTCCAATCTAAAAGCTTTATACATTCCCAAATCAATTCTAATCTTATCAGGTTAATTTCTTGATGAATGAAGATTAAACTCTTGGCAGTTATTGTACTAAGTTCAGGAAGTGGAAAATGAGCATCCACTTCCAAGCGAATATCTTTAGTAAAACCATCTTTATCACCCCAACCAATTTTTTCTTTCAAATTGCCATTCTTATCAATAAACCATTTTTTCTTCAGTATTTCAACTTTGTTCTCCCAGTGTTCCTTCGCTTTTTCGATCGCTTCTTCTTTGCATTGTTGGCTTAACTGCTGAATTCTGAAATGTCGTCCACTTAATTCTCCAATATGTTCCCATATTTCTGCTGTTGGTGCTGCGGCAATTCTCGGCTTACTATCCCAAACTGCATCAGCATAATCTAACTCTTCAAAACTTTTCTGAATATATGATTTAAGTCGAGTAGCTGATTCTTGAAGTTCTTTAAAGAACGGTTGCAATGATTGATTAAGCTCTGTTGCAGCTTGTTTAATTTCTAAGGATTTAGAATCATTCGTTAGTAGTTGCGTCGAAGATTGATTAATTTTTTGAAAAGCTTTTAAATATTCATTCATTTTTCGCCTCACCTTGTATAGTTTTTCGTCACTGATGGGGAATCCTAAAATATAGTATAGTTCGCTAGTATCCAAAGAAACAAACATGAATATTTCCCCTGACCAAATATTATTTATGATTAGTGCGGCTAATACTATAGCCAGCTTTACCCCGGCATCCGTGTTCTTATGTCCCATACTCAACGTCGCCGGACAGATGTATGGAGGCTACCTAGACAGTCAGTGGAAAATGGCTGTTGAGGATAACTTAACAGGTATTAATGATAACCTCGCCGTTCTACAATCCACTACAGGCTTGATTGGACTTGGAACTGGCGCAGGTGCAACCATATCAGCAGTTAACCTTTACCAGACAATAAAATTGAGGCAAGAAGTAAAGGAACTAAAGCTGGTAGTTCATGGTGGCTTTATTAGTTTGGCAAAAGCTTTAGAAGATCAAGGTGAAGAAGTAATGAGACAGATTGATAAAGTTGCTGATGACGTTGAATATAGACATCACCGAACGATTCTAGCTCAGGCTTACGGGAAATTTGTTGAAGCAGTTAATTGGCTTCGAGATACAGTGAATTTAACTCATACACATACTAAAACTGCTTCTTTTGTTGGTATACAGGGAAAGCTGGTTGACGCTCTAGCAGATTATAAAAATCCTAAAATTTACCAACATAATAGTGCCGTTGGAAGACTACGCAGGCTGGAATGTTCTTGGGCAATTTACCAAACCATTACAACGATATATCAACTGCAAGGTGAGTCTGATATAGTAAGCGATCGCCTTTCTAGCCTCCAACGCCAAATTCGTGAAGAACTTGTCCATTTAATTAACCTTTGCGAATCTCAAGAAGAGTTAGATTTTATATTTCCAGAAATCGCCCGAATTCATAATCATGATTTAGCAGCTTTAAAACTTTGGCAAGAGCAAGTTGATTTGATGCGAAGCTTGTCTCCTGAAGATTTAAAAGAATTAGAAAACGCTTGCTCTGAAAAATTACTAACTGCTAACAACCAAAAACAAGAAATAACAGCTTTAGCAGAACCTCCCGAACTATTACTCTACAATGAATTACGGGAAAAATCTCATTTCCTATCTCTACGCGATCAACTTCGCTTCGTAATTCAACCAGAATCAAGAAAAGAGCATGAATCTTACATTAGCCAACAAGCTAAAAACTCTAATTATCAAGGTTTAGCTCCTTCAAATTGGCAGGAAGTAACAGATTTAACTGTTGCTAATCTCTACTGGTACTTCAAAAAACCTAAACCATCTTTTACGTAAAAATTTTCCTATTACTTAACCCAATCTACAATTCTTTTGCTAGTCGGATTTATCCAGACTTTAGCTATTAGCCTGGGAATTGATTCCCCGGCGGGTTTTTAACTGCGATCCAACCTAAAATCTCGATTCGCCCGACAAATTTCCAAAAATTGTTCATCAGTTAGCTGCGCCACTGGCGGAATATTCAAAATTACAGCATTCATTAGCTAACAATCCTTAAATTGCTAAACTTATGGCTTTGATTACTTTCTGCCTTTCACTTTCTCCAAAACCCTCTAAACTGTCACCTTTAACACCGAAGTTTCATCCAAAACTTGCTTACCTTCACTAACTAAATACTCAAAAAATGTTCGCGCCACAACTGACAATTGTTTCCCCGATGGATACACCACATACCAATGTCTTTCAATCGGAAAATTCTGGACATCCAAAATAGTTAATTGACTAGTTCCCCCCTCTAAAGCTAAAGTATGACTTGATAAAACAGATATACCCAAACCGCCTGCTATAGCTTGTTTAATCGCCTCATTACTTCCCAGTTCTAACTTAACTTTTAAACCCAAACCTTCCTTTTCAAACATTTTTTGCACAGCTTGGCGCGTACCAGAACCAGGTTCTCGCATAATAAAAGGTTCATTAGCGATCGCTTCCAAGCTAATATTCTTCTCATTAGCTAAATGATGATTTCTCGGTGCCAAAACCACCAAAGGATTTTCCAAAAACGGTTGCACCTTCATATCCAAATTATCCGGTACTTGGCTCAGAATATACAAATCATCTTGATTCTGAGAAAACCTTTCCATGAGAATTTCATGATTAGTCACTTGCAGCGACACCTCAATCCCCGGATAACGCTGGCAAAAAGGGCCCAACAAACGAGGTACAACATACTTAGCAGTTGTCACCACCGCTAACCGTAACAGACCTTGTTTTACCCCCTTCAAGTCTGCCACCGTCATTTCAAATTGGGCAATGCGATCGAAAATTTCCCGACAAGTCGCCAGTAACTCTCTTCCCGCCTCCGTCAAATACAAACGTTTACCCACCTGCTCAAACAGCGGTAAACCAACCGACTTAGACAGCTGTTTTACCTGCATAGAAACAGTAGGTTGAGTTAAAAACAACTCTTCAGCGGCGCGAGTAAAACTGCCATGACGAGCCGCCGCTTCAAATACTTTCAGCTGATGAAGTGTGGTATGCTTCAATGACCACTCTCCTAAAAAAAGGCAAACTATAGATTATAGTCTATCATAATTATCAGTGACAATGACTTTTCATTATGTAAAGTTCCAGTTATGATGAATTCACCGGCAAGAGCGTAAGACATCTTCCACAAGGCGTTGCACAACATGGACATGAAACTCTGCGGGCTGCCTGAACTTATAATCCCAAGTGCTTGGCTTACACCAAACACGGATAAGTTTTCCCACAAGAATCATGCTTCAGATGTGCATCGCTTTTATTTCTTGCCTCATTCGATTTCTTCCTGGACGGGAATAGGTAATTTAGCTAAATCAGGTAATTGCAGCAACTCTTTCTCTGTCTCTTTAACGGCTACAGGTAACATTACAGGTTGAGGTTGTTCGATCCAGCAGCTTGCTACAGGCAAAGTTTGTTCCAAATCATCCAAAGGTCGCGGAATCACCATCACAGCATTTAATTCGCCGATCCGTTCCGCCTCGTACATTCCAGCTTCCACAGCCATAGCTACGTTAGCCACTGTACCCCGGATGATTGCCGTACACAACCCTGCACCTATTTTCTCATAAGATGCCAATTGAACATCAGCAGCTTTGAGCATGGCATCACAAGCACCTACCATCGCCGGAAAACCTCTAGTTTCCAGTAAACCGATCGCCTGATTACTCAAACGGCTGTAACCGTTAGCTTCCGAAAGCTGGGATAAACGATGACCGATCGGCAGCACCACCTCTAAATTAGGTAAAGGTCTAGGAATTACCAATTTAGAGAGAAACTGACCAAACTTTTCGGCAGTCTCAGCCCCAGCCTCCACAGCCAAACGGACATCAGAAATCCTACCTCGGACGATCGCAGTACAATGACCACTACCAATCTTCTCGTAACCTACTAAAGCTACCCCGGCAGACTTCAGCATCATATCCGCGCAGCCCACAATAGCAGGAAAACTGCCCGTTGATACCAGCCCTAAAGCCATATCTCGGAAATCCTCTGGTCCGTTCGCTCCCTGAAATCGCATTTTTACCTCCCTCTAGTTGCTAGTCGCCAGCCGTTAATCGTGAGAAATTCAAAGACCAACACCTAAAAACTAACAACTATTCAGCCTTCCCGTCCTGATTTGGTGGCTTCAATGATTGATTATGGGGAAAAAGTGTCAACAGTAGCCGATTCAGATGAAGTTGTCCGTAAACTTGCACTGAGGCATTAGTTGGGACTTCCACTTCCAGCTGAGTTGGTTGCGGTTGCGGTTCGCTAGTAGTTTCAGAAACCTGAGATCGATCGTCAGTTTTTTCCGGTTCTAGCGGTTCACTTTCTACACTTAAGTCGTGATTTTCTGGAGTAGGCTTAGGCGTAACAGATGGTTCAGGTTGAGGCGGGATTTTAACCTCTGGCGTAACTTCTTTTGAAGCCACTGCTACCGAAGCAGTCACATCCAGAATTGGGCGACTTTTATCCCCAATTAAAGAATTAGGAGAGATCGCCTGCTTAGGCTCGATCGAACTATACAAAACAGTCGTACCTGAGCCCACACAAGCATTTGCCCCAATCTTACCCGCACCAACGACCAACACACCCGCACCTAAAACGGCTCCCGACTCAACTTCTAAACTGCCCTCTCGAGCGTGAATAATCGTCCCCATCCCGATACAAACACCAGCAGCAATCACAATCCGGCTATTTGGTTCTGCTGCTAGTAAAACCCCAGGTCCGATAACTGCACTCTCGTCGATCGTTACATCGCCACTAACGTAAGATTGCGGATTACAGAGCGGTTGCAGTGGCGGCGAATACATTAGAAATTAAACCTCTTCAGCTTATATAAGGCAGAGGAGCAGAGGTGCAAGGGGGCAGAGGTGCAGGGGAGAATTAATTATCTCCTAGTCCCCAGTCCCCAGTCCCCAGTCCCCAGTCCCCAAATTACGGCTTTTGGATAATTTGTTCCAACACGCGCCGCTTCGCCTTAGAATCAATGCCAATCAACCGCACGTATTCGCCTTGATGTTCGCTGAGGCAAGCTTCTATTGCTGCGAGTACTTCCCGTTCGCTACCTGATTGAATGGGAGCACAACTTTGCCAAGAAGTAGTGCGGAAACGTCGCTGATCGGCATATTCCATCCCGATCCGATTTCCTTGTGCCAGCAGATTTCTCACTTGTTCCACCACATCCCGATCTAAGTGAGAACTTGTCACCGTGCTAGCTGTAGCAGTTGTGCCGTTCGAGTAGTTGCTTCTACTCGCTACAGCTTTTGATGTTTGAGCAGGTGCCTTGCCATTGGGACGTTGAATAATCATTTCCAATACGCGCCGCTTCGCTTTTGGATCGATACCGATTAAGCGCACGTATTCTCCCGCGTGACTCTCGATACAGCCTTCTAATGCTGAGACTACTTCCGCTTCTCTGTTACTGTCGATCGGAGAGCAACTATGCCAAGAACTAGTACGGAAGCGTCGTTCATCTGCGTGTTCCGTACCAATCCGGTATCCTTGAGCTAACAGATTACGGACGCGATCGACCACTTCAGTCCCCAACTGAGAACTAGAAGCCGTTCCATAGCTACTGCTGGACGCAGTTGAAGATCTAAACGAAGTAGACTTACTTACTTGGGGCGCTTTGCCATTAGGACGTTGAATAATTGTTTCTACTACCCGTCGCTTCGCCTTCGGGTCAATCCCAATTAAGCGAACATATTCCCCAGCATACTCATCTAAAGTTGATTCTAAAGCCGAAATTACTTCCGATTCCCGATTCGCTGGAATCGAAGCACCGCTAGTCCAAGAACTGGTACGGAAACGCCGTTCATCTGCGTGTTCCGTACCAATGCGATAGCCTTGAGCTAGCATTTGGCGCACTTGTTCGTGGACATCTGAACTTAAACGCATACTATTCACCTGACCGTTGCCGTTACTAGATCCATTACTTGCTTGTGAGTCAACTTGTTCGTTCCGCAGATTAGCCATACAAGCTATATCTGCCGCACAGCGATATGCCGTCCGCAAAGCTTCGTTGATTCCGACCACATGATGAGCAAATTCCATGTCTGATGCTTGCACGTCGGGTAAGCGATCGGCCTGTTGTTGATTAGTAATCACCGCCCCCGAAGGAATATATTTCCCTGGTGGAACTTCCACATCCTGAATCAAAGCGTGCATCATCACAATGCAGCCATGCCCCACCCTAGCGTTAAACACCGTGGAGCGAAAGCCAATAAAACAATCATCTCCCACATAAGCCGGGCCGTGAATCAAAGCCATGTGAGCAATGGAACAGTTCTTCCCAATCCATACCGAGTAGCTTTTTTGGTCATCTCCAACTACTCGACCTTGCTCTAAACCATGAATTACCACCCCATCCTGAATATTGGTACTATCTCCAATGTAAAAAGGAGTACCTTCATCTGCCCGGATCGAAGTGTGGGGAGCAATTAAAACATTGGCACCAATATGTACATCTCCAATAATGTTAGAAAATGAATGTACATAAGCCGTTTCATGTATTTTTGGCTCAGCCAAGCTTCGCGACCAAGGAGTTGGTGGGGCAGCAACGCTGCGGACTACCATAATGGGAATACCTCTGAACTGAAGAACGAACATCATCCGTTAGTCGTTAGTTGTTAGTTATTTTTCTCACTAACCCCTAACCACTAACCAATGACAAATGTTTAATGAAAGATAGTTAACCAATCACCGAACTAACGGTCTTGGTCTTTTTTGCTGTAAACCAGGCGATTGTCCATACTTACAGTGTCAATAATCGCCACTACCAAAGCATCTATTGGGCGAGCCTCATTACCCGAAGCGATGCGGGCAGCACTACCTCGGCTCACAAGTACCCACTCATCCAGCCCAGCCCCCACAATATCTGCTCCTACCTCGTAGCCCGGAAGTAGCTTTCCTTCCTCATCTACAAACTGCAATAAGAGTAACTTGGCTCCCCGCAGAGAAGGGTCTTTTTGGGTACTGACAACTGTGCCACGAACTTTGGCTATTTGCATTTTCTATGGTCTGTTATATGGGCGAATGCCGCTCACGCTTTCCCGGAACTGTTCTACTGCTTCGGTGTAACGAATCGGTAATACATATTCTAAGTTTTCATGGGGACGAGCAATGATGTGAGTCGATAAAACTTGACCGCCATTTACCCGCTTGACGGAATCTACACCCGCCGCAACGGAAGCTTGGACTTCCGAAACGTCACCTCGGACGATTACTGTTACCCGACCACTACCGATCTTTTCATAACCTACTAAAGTCACACGGGCGGCTTTAACCATTGCGTCTGCTGCTTCCACAACGGCGGGAAAACCCAGTGTTTCAATCATTCCTACTGCAATTGCCATTGGTTTATTCCTTAAGTTAAATAATCTTTACTTGCAAACAATCTGAAGTGAAATTTGAAATCAGTTAGTGCAGCACGGCAGAAATCACTATGTGAGTTGAACAGGTGTGAAAAAAGTTCGATCGACTTTTTTCCTTCTCCCTTCTACCCTCTGCCTTCTGCCTTCTGCTTTCTAAGAACACTAAGTTCGGAACTGTTCTACTGCTTCGGTGTAACGAATCGGTAAAACATATTCCAAGTTTTCGTGAGGACGAGCAATGATGTGAGTGGAAACTACTTCACCTCCATTCACCCGTTTTGCTGCTTCTATCCCAGCTGAGACGGAGGCTTGCACTTCCGAAACGTCACCACGCACGATTACTGTCACTCTGGCGCTACCGATTTTTTCATAACCCACTAATGTAACACGGGCGGCTTTAACCATAGCGTCTGCTGCTTCCACGACAGCTGGAAAGCCTTTCGTTTCAATCATTCCCACAGCAATTGGCATTTCTATCTCCTACCGGATGAGCGTAAGTACTCCTGTGATGGCAGTACTGAATAATTTTTTCACGGGAATTGCTATTCTTTCCCTAGCTAAAGTAAATCTTTTCTTTAGCATTTCCAATATTAAGAATAGAGAAGTATGGTACCCTTGACAATATTAATTAAAATGATATTTATTAATCGGTTATATTAAAAAAGCTTAACATTTATCTCAGGGATGGGAACTAGTCAACCTAAATTCAAGGCATAAATGCCTTTTCATCCATATCAGGAAAAACTACTTGTGTCAATCATAACTACATAAATGGTTTTGTTTCATTTAAATAAGTTTTTGCGATACCAGGGATAAATATTATTTTTAGGACTCAGGCTAGTGGTTTTGCTAGATTTCAGCTTGAGTAAAACCTACTTTAGGCTGGTGAGAGCCATAACTTTAATGGATAATATTAAAAAAATTTAAAGGACTATTTTCAGATGACTCAGTTTCTCCTAGAAACAAGTTGGTGGGTGCCGATATATGGACTAATCGGGTCGGTATTGACTATACCTTGGTCAACTGGGATGGTTCGACGCACGGGCCCTCGACCAGCTGCTTACTTTAATTTACTGATGACTGTGCTGGCTTTTGTGCATGGTTCGGTGGTCTTTCGGCTAACTTGGAACCGGGAACCAATGACGATCGTACTTCATTGGTTTCAAGCCGCAGATTTGGATTTATCCCTCGCCTTAGAAATTTCTTCGGTGACTGTTGGGGCAATGGAGTTAATCACGGGTTTGAGTTTCCTAGCACAGTTGTTTGCTTTGGGATATTTGGAAAAAGACTGGGCAATGGGGCGTTTCTTTGCGCTGATGGGCTTTTTTGAAGCGGCAATGAGTGGGTTAGCCATTAGTAATTCCCTGTTTCTCAGTTATGCTTTGTTGGAAATTCTCACTCTTTCTACCTATTTGCTGGTGGGTTTTTGGTATGCCCAGCCTTTGGTAGTGACAGCAGCCAGAGATGCTTTTTTGACTAAGCGGGTGGGCGATGTGCTGCTGCTAATGGGTGTGGTGGCATTGGCAACGATGGCTGGAAGTTTAGATTTTCCTGATTTGTATGACTGGGCGGAAACGGTAAATTTAAATCCGGTGGTGGCTAGTTTACTCGGTTTAGCTTTGATTGCTGGCCCTACAGGTAAGTGTGCTCAGTTCCCGCTGCATTTGTGGTTGGATGAGGCGATGGAAGGGCCAAATCCAGCTTCGATTTTGCGAAATTCGGTGGTGGTGGCTTGTGGGGCTTATGTTTTGATTAAGCTTCAGCCGATTTTGAATGTTTCGCCTGTGGCTTTAGATGCTTTGATTGTGATTGGGGCGGTAACTGCGGTAGGCGCTTCTTTGGTGGCAATGGCGCAAATTGATATTAAGCGGGCTTTGTCTCATTCGACTAGTGCTTATTTGGGTTTGGTTTTTGTGGCTGTGGGCACGCAGTGGACTGGTTTTGCTTTGATGTTGTTGTTTGCTCATGCGATCGCCAAGGCTTTATTATTCATGAGCATTGGTGCAATTATTGTCACTACGAATAATCAAAATCTCTTGGAAATGGGAGGTTTGGGGCCGAAAATGCCCGCTACAACTACTGCTTTTGTAGTAGGTACTGCGGGTTTAGTGGGACTATTACCTTTAGGTGGTTTTTGGGCTTTGCGTTTGGGAATGGACGATCTGTGGACAGAAAGACCATTTTTAGTCATAGTTTTGTTGTTAGTTAATTGCTTAAGTGCTGTTAATTTAACTCGGGTTTTTCGTTTAGTATTTTTAGGCAAAACTCAAGCAAAAACTCGCCGGGCTCCAGAGGTTCCTTGGCAAATGGCAGTGCCAATGGTTTCTTTGAGTATTGTGACTTTGTTAGTTCCCGTGATGATGCAGCGGTTGTCTCTGCTACCTGGTTGGGAATATTTGAATCAAACTGCTTTGTTACTTTTGTGTTTGTCGGGGTTAGTTGGTATTGTTTTGGGAGGAGTTATTAACCTGCAAAGAACTTGGTCTAGATCGACTAAATCTTCTTTACGATTTGTCCAAGATTTGTTTGCTTACGATTTTTATGTAGACAAACTTTATCGCTTGACTGTGGTATTTGCTGTTAGCCAACTTTCGCGGTTGAGTAATGCGATCGATCGCTATGTAATTGATGGTTTGGTTAACTTGGTTGGTTTAGCCACAGTTTTTAGCGGGGAAAGTCTGAAATACAGTATTTCTGGGAAATCCCAATTTTACTTGCTCACTATCTTAGTTGGAGTTAGCTTTTTCGGTTTCTTAATGATTTGGCTGTTCGATCAGGCAACATTTAGAGAAATCTTAGAAAAAGTAATGCTGGCGTTAAATGGATAAATTTAGTCATGGGTCATTTATCATTGGAAATTGAATTTACTCATCGAATTACTTTTTCAGCTACTAATGACTAATGACCAATGACAAATAATAAACCAAGGAGAAAAACAGGATAAATGCTTAGTGCCTTAATTTGGGTGCCAGTATTAGGTGCCGCTATCATCGCTTTTCTGCCGGGAAATATCGCAGCAAAACTTACACGCCAAGTTAGTTTGGCAATCAGTTTGGCAGCTTTTATTTGGTCATTAGTAATAGCAGTTCAGTTTAGTCCAGAAAATAATGCTCGGCAGTTTATCGAGTTTTTACCTTGGATTGATAGCTTAGGACTTACCTATAGTTTAGGTGTTGATGGGTTGTCTTTGCCTTTGCTAGTTCTAAATGGTTTATTGACTTGTATTGCTATTTATAGCACTGATGAAAAAATTACCAGACCGAGATTTTATTACTCTTTGGTGTTGTTGTTAAGTGCTGGGGTAAGTGGGGCTTTCTTAGCTCAAGATTTGCTGCTATTTTTCTTGTTCTATGAAATAGAATTAGTTCCTCTTTATTTCTTAATTGCGATTTGGGGAGGGGCGCGAAGAGGTTATGCAGCAATTAAGTTTTTGCTTTATACAACTGTTTCAGGAATTTTACTATTAGCGGCGTTTTTGGGTGTAGTTTGGTTTAGTGGTTCTACGAGTTTTGCTTATGAACCTTTACTGACTCATGATTTACCTTTAGGAACTCAACTGTTACTTTTGGGGGCGATTTTAGTCGCTTTTGGCATTAAGATTCCTCTGGTTCCTTTGCATACTTGGCTACCTGATGCTCACGTAGAAGCTTCGACTCCTATTTCTGTTTTATTAGCAGGTGTATTGTTGAAGTTGGGAACTTATGGTTTGCTAAGGTTTGGGTTAGGTTTGTTCCCAGAAGCTTGGCAAAGTTTAGCGCCGAGTTTGGCGATTTGGGCGGTAGTTAGCGTGCTTTATGGGGCGTTTACGGCGATCGCGCAAACTGATATGAAAAAGATGGTAGCTTATAGTTCGATCGCACACATGGGCTATATTCTTTTAGCTAGCGCCGCTGCTACACCTTTAAGTTTGTTGGGTTGTTTATACCAAATGATTAGTCACGGTTTAATCTCGGCTTTGCTATTTCTTGTTGTCGGTGTAGTTTACAAGAAAGCGGGAACTCGTGATATTAATTTGCTTTGTGGTTTATTGAATCCAGAAAGAGGTTTACCGATCGTTGGTAGCTTAATGATTCTTGGGGTAATGGCGAGTGCGGGGATTCCGGGAATGTTAGGTTTTATTTCAGAGTTTTTGATTTTTCGTGGTAGTTTTGAGTCATTTCCAATTGAAACTTTGCTTTCGATGATTGGGACGGGTTTAACTTCGGTTTATTTCTTACTTTTGGTGAACCGAGTATTTTTTGGTCGCCTTTCGGAAAAGGTTTTAGACTTACCTCAAGTACAATGGTCTGAGAGAATACCTGCTGCTATTTTGGCAGGAATTATTATTCTGTTTGGAATTGTACCAAGTTGGTTAGGTCGTTGGACAGAAGCCAGTACTACGGCGATGATTAGTCCGCAACCTGCGATCGCAAAAGTTATTCCTTCTGTCAGTTTTTCAAAAAGCAAACTTCCTTAAAAATGAAGGAAGTAAGAGAGAGAAGTCAGAAGGCTTATTTCGGCTTTCTCTCCTTTGTTTGTTTAATAAAAATATCTTTTAAATATTCAGGAGTTAAACATGAAAACTACCAGTGTAAAAACTAAAATCCATCCATTAACAGCCTACATAGATCGGTTGAAATCGGGTGATGCTTTATTGGTAGATACACCGGAAAATGTATTGGAAGTTGTCGGGATTCTCAAGAGTTATGGTGTAGTGTTAGATGCTTATCAAAAAAATCTTATTTACATTGCAGAAAATCAATTTTTAGTACTTTTTCCCTTTTTTAAATACTTCGATGGCGACATCAATTTCAGTAAATTATTGCGGCATTGGTGGCATGACAGAATAAATTTTGAATATGCCGAATATTGTATGAAAACGATGATGTGGCATGGTGGAGGAGGGTTAGATAAATATTTAGATACTCCCGAATTTGAAGAAAGGGCAAGAAGGGCAATAGAAGCAAAGATTAAAACTAATTTGCCGATTCGATTAGTCGATCGCTTATTCCCCGAATTCTTACTAGAACAAGTGCGCCAACAAGCTTATTACAGCGCCTTGGGGCAATTTTGGTACGTAATGGCAGAGATTTTTCTCACCATGTCCGATCTTTACGATCGAGGTAAAATTACCAGCATTCCCGAAGTAGTAGATCACATTTTAAAAGGTTTAGTAGCCTCAGCAAATAAACCAATTACCTACGCAGTTACTATTGACAAACAAGTATACGAAATTATTCCGAAATCGGTAGGTTTAACCTTCTTGATGGATACAGCAGTTCCTTATGTAGAAGCCGTTTTCTTTCGGGGAACACCTTTTCCGGGAACTGTTTCTTATAATGCCCAAGCTTATCAAATTTCCCCAGATCAAAGTAGATTTGAATATGGGGCTTTATATGCCGATCCTTTACCCATTGGCGGCGCAGGAATACCGCCAACTTTGTTAATGCAAGATATGCGGCATTTTCTCCCAGATTACTTGCATGAAGTTTACCAAAAAACCAAGCGGAAAGAAGACGATCTGCGAGTACAAATTTGTATCACTTTCCAAAAATCAATGTTTTGTGTCACCACAGCAGCAATTTTAGGTTTGGCACCTTATCCTCTAGATACAACCGATATCACAGAACAAAAAGCGAATCAAAAATATTTAGAAAGTTGGATGGATCGATTTTTAACCTCTCGTTTAATGGTGGCTAATAGCGATCCAAAAGCCTCTTTATACAACCCGAAATAATCTAGTCCGTTGTAAACACTTCAGTGTTTCAATGTTTCAATTAAAAGTAGGGTTATCCCTTTCTAATTCTTGGAAATATTTAACTGTTTTCACCTTCAATTCCAAAGTTGCATCTTCATCACAAACAATGATGCTGCGAGGGTGTAATTGTAATGCGGAAACAGTCCAAAAATGATTTACGCCTTGTTCGATCGCGTGGTGAAGGGCGATCGCTTTATGATAACCTTGAACTAAAATCATCACTTCAAAAGCGTCTAAAATCGTCCCTACACCCACCGTCAAAGCAGATTTCGGTACTTGGTTGATATCTTGACCAAAAAATCGCGCATTTGCCAACAAAGTGCTGTAAGTCAAAGTTTTTAAACGAGTGCGAGATTCTAAAGAAGAACCAGGTTCATTAAAAGCAATATGTCCATCTTCACCCATTCCCCCAATAAATAATTCAATCCCACCAAATGCTTTAATATTATCCTCATAACTTTGACATTCTGCGGGAATATCTTCAGCATTTCCGTTAAGAATATGAATGTTTCCTCTAGGAATATCAATATGATTAAAAAAGTTTTGATACATATAATAGTGGTAACTTTGGGGATGATCTTCCGGTAAACCAACATATTCGTCCATGTTAAAAGTCACCACATTTTGAAAACTCAAATCCCCTTGGCGGTGAAATTCAATTAACTTTTGGTACATTTTTAAAGGTGTACTTCCTGTAGGTAAACCAAGGACAAAAGGTTTATCTGCTGTAGGTTGAAATTTATTGATGCGTTGTTTTACATAATTTGCTGACCAATTAGCCACACCTTCGGGAGATTCACAAATAATTAATTGCATTGTTAATTACCTAATTACATCTGTGTTTATCTACCCAGATCCCCGACTTCTTCAAGAAGTAAGGGATCTAGATTCAGCTTAATTAATTTTCTTTCTTTCTTTCTTGACTGGGTTTTTCTTCTGTTGCTGGAGGTGTTTCTTTTTTCGATTCTTCTTTTGATGTTTCAGGTGTGGGAGTTGGTTGAATTTCTGGTTGTTTCCATTCGGATAATGGACGATTTACCGCACTTTGAAAGTTGATTGGTACTAACAGGATATCTAAGGGTTTTGTTAATTGTGTGGGTGGATCGGATAAGGCGTACAAAGCTGTATTGTTATAGTTGAGATTACCCAAGATTAGTTGATGTTTTTTACCGTTATTTAAACTGATTTCTACAGTTGCTAAGGGTTTATCTAAACCATCTTCTATGCGAGGATCGGCGATTATACGATCGCCTTTTCCCGTAGCTAATTCATTGAGTAAAAAGGCGACGTAAGCCTCATTTGCTGGAGTTTCAGTTAATAATTTTAGTCCACCTTTTGCATCAGGCATTAATTCCCAAAAAGCTAAGGCTAAATCTTCGGGAAGTTCAGTTTGTTGGCGAGATCTTCTCCTTCTCGGTGTTTCTGATGATTCCGATGTTTTCGTTTCTGTATCTTTGGTTTCTGATGATTCTGGTGTTTTAGTTTCCGCTATTTGATACTTTTCTAGTAATTTTACTGTCCACTTAGGCGAGTTAGAATTACTACTTGCTTGCGGTTTTACTCGATCGAACTGTAGTTTATATTCTTTGGTTTTTAAAACTACACTTTGGACATCTTTTTCTTCAAAAGAAAAGACGCGATTTTCCCGGAGTTTTGCTGCTTCTCTTCTGGGTTTACCTTCGACTTCCCAAATATAAACTATTCCGCCAAACATTAAGGCAATTAACATCAAAATTAAAGTAGATTTTTGAAATTTCATTCTACATTCTATCTCCTGATTTTTGACTGCATTCAAGTTATTTGATTAAGCCAAATTCCCTAAAACTAACGTCGCCGCCACCAGAGAAAACCAGCTGTTACTAAACCCAGAAATGGCACAATAATTATGGACAACCAAGCTAATAAACTGGCTTGTAAAACTGTCATGTTAATCCGGCGATTTTTTTGTTCTTTGGGACTAATGGAAAGTAGTCGATCGTCCTGTTGACTCAACCAACTAATTGAGTTTACAAATACATCTCCGTTGATTTGCTGGGAGAACAAACCATTAGTGGCAAAATCAGTATTTCCTAATACCACCATGCGAGTTTCTTGAGTTTGTTTATCTGATTTATTTTCTTGATTTGGAGTTGGAGATGCTTGAGGTGTTGTTGTTTCTATTGGTCGAGTTAAAGCAATTCCTAAAATTAATGGTCCTTGTCGATCGCTTTCGGCATTAAATTCTATTTGATCTGGGTTACTTTCGGCCCAAGTTTGTTCGGAAGTTAACAGTAAAGGTGTTGTTTTTACATTTTCGATAACTTTGACTACATCGATCGCTCTAGCCGAGGGATAAAATGAATAACGATTTTGAAAATCTTGGGTAATTGGGTGATTACCATAACTACTAACTAAAACAGCTGTTGGTCCCAAACCTCTAACTTGAAACTCGGAAGCATTAACGACTATGCGATCGTCAATGCCAATTCCCCAATCTTGTAAAATTGGTTCTAAACCCTTAATATCACTTTTTTGGTCAACCGTTATTAGTAAATTTCCGCCGCGTTTTTGATACTCTTTTATAGCCGTTACTTCTTCCTCAAAAAGTGCTTGTTGCGGCGCAGCTATTACCACTAAATTAGCATCTTTGGGAATTTCTTTAGTTTCGGCTAACTTTAAAGGTTCAACTTGAAAACTTTTATCTTTTAAAGTTTGTGCCGCCTCCGATAAACCACCTTCAGTAGTTTCTAAAGACCTTTCTCCATGACCTTGTAAAAAGTATGCTTTGGCAGTGCGATCGCTGGTAAATTGTTGAATAGCATCACTGATTGTTTGTTCGGAAAGCGGTTCAGTTTCTCTGACTTTTTGTAAAAACTTTCGTCGATCGCCAAATTCTAAATAAACCTCACCTAACTCTTGAGCACCAAACTTTTTCGCCAGTCCTGGGTTAGTATTCGGATCGACATATTCAAAATTAAAATTACCTCCTTGACGGCGATAATTTTCCAACAATTCTTTATCTTGAGGATACTGAATTCTGTCAAAAATCCACACCTTAAGAGGTTTATTCAAATTTCTGACTAATTGTTGGCTTGCTGGTGATAAAGTAAATAAATTATTTTCTGTTAAATCTAACCGATAATCGTAGCGAGTTCCCAAAAAGTTAATTAACCCCAAAATTACCACAAATGCTAACATAGCAAATGCCGCATTAGTTCCGGCTTGGGTGGAACGTTTACCCCAAAATGCTTGGGTTGGCGAAGTTAAATCGTTGCCTCCTTGCAATATTAACCAAATGCCAATCAGCACAATTCCAGTAATTATTAATCCTAAACTTATGGGTTCCCAATTGCCAATTACTGCCATTGCCGACAAACCCATAAATAGCAGGAATAACCCCACCAGCAAAAGGTATTTGGTATATTTCTTACTAAATTTGAAGGTTTTCATTTGCTGCTAATTTTGGTAAATTGGATAATTTTTTAGGATCTTTGGAAACGGAATGTATCTACTGACTGAGCAGTTAAGAATATTCCTAATATGATGTAACTAGCAAATAAAATTAAGCTACTACTATCAAAAATTCCTTGCACTAAAATACTAAAATGTTTCAACAAAGATAAATGAGTTAAAGCTGCACCAACTGGCCCACTGATACTTTTACCAATTAAGTCTAAAATCCACAATGACATAATCAAGACAAAGGTAAAAACTGCGGCTAATAAAGTACTATCTGTCAGGGAAGAAATGAACATTCCCAAGGATAAAACGCTGGCAGCAAGTAAAATTAATGCCAAAAATCCCATGAATGGTACAATTGGTTGAACTGGGGGAGTGGCGCTGCTAAAAGCGATCGCCTCATACAACCACAAAGGCGAAATCATAAAAATAAAAAATGTCAGTGCTCCTAACAATTTTCCCACCGCTACCGACCAATTAGTAATTGGCGAAGTTGCCAACAATTCCAAAGTTCCCCGTTTGCGTTCTTCCGCATAAAGACCCATCGAAAGCATCGGTAACACAAACAAAGCTAGGGAACTCATAACATTCCCCAAAAATAACTGTTGAAAAGTGTAAGTTATATCCACAGGCGGCGCATTTGCTGCCAATTGTTGATCGCGAAAAGCAACTTGAGCAATTAAACCTTGTTGGGGATCGAGGAGAATATAAACAAAGAATAGCCCAGAAATAATCCAGAACACACAGGCGATCGCGTATGCCAAAGGAGAAGCAAAATAACTTTGCAATTCTCGGCGATAAATAGCCATAATATTCGCAAAAATCACCTGCATTTTAAGCTTCCTCCTCCTCTTTTTCCGCCTCTTCCCTCACCATTTCTGAATCAGCAACTTCGGTTTTTTCCAACTCTAATTCATTGACTTGATTTGATGGAGCAAAATCAGCAACCTCTGCCTGATTTTCTGACTCTAATTCACTAACTAAAGATGGCTCATCTACTGGATTTTCCAACTCTGGATTTTCTCCGATTTCGCTTTCAACTTCCGTGCTACTAATTTTCTCAGTAGTCGTTAATTTCAAGAAAACTTCTTCCAAACTGGCACGAGTTCGACGCATTTCATACAAACCCAAACCAGACCCAACTAAAGCCGCTGCAATTTCCTTGCCAATTTCCTCTCCTGGTTCTGAAACTACGCGATAAAGACCGTGATTTTCTGGTAAAAACATTCCGCTACTTACTGGCAAAGATTCTACCAAACTTACTCCCGAAAGCAAGCGCAACCTTTGTAAAACTTCTTCAGAATCTCCGGCAATTTCCAACTCGTAACCCGTACCGCCAACTAAATTCGCCTCTAAATTTTCCGGTGTATTAGTAGCGACAATTTGACCGCGATTAATAATAGTGACTCGGCTGCAAGTCATACTCACTTCCGGCAAAATGTGAGTAGAAAGAATAATCGTGTGACTACCAGCCAAACTTTTAATTAAATTCCGCATTTCGATAATTTGTCGCGGATCTAAACCCACAGTTGGTTCATCTAAAATTAAAGCAGGTGGGTCATGAACGATCGCTTGAGCAATCCCCACTCGCTGGCGAAAACCCTTAGAAAGCTTGCGAATTAAAACCTTACGTTTTTCCTCAATATTGCACCGTTTCAGGGCTGAATTTACTTTATCAGCGCGATCGCCCGCCGGAACACCCTTAATCCGCGACACAAAATAAAGAAACCCCTCCACCGTCATATCAGGATACAGCGGCGGCAACTCCGGCAAATAACCAATCCTTTGCCGCACCGCCATCGAATCCTCATGAACATCATACCCAGCAATCCTTGCCGTCCCACTCGTCGCAGGTAAATATCCCGCCAAAATCCGCATTGTAGTGGTTTTTCCGGCTCCATTTGGCCCCAAAAACCCCACAATTTCTCCCGGTTCTACCGCAAAAGAGACATCCTGGATAGCTGGGGATGAGCCATAGATTTTGGTCAAATTCTCCACTTCAATCATTTAACCTTACTCCAGGAAGTTGCCAATCCCGTTTACACTAACTATCGTTTGCACAAACCAAATTAAACTAAAAACGGCTTGAGCATTGTACAACGATCGCATATCCTCCTTGACAAACTTTAAGGCGATTCTGTGGCAGGCAAATGGCAATTATATGTCAATTACTTGACATTGTTGCCACTGAAACTTAAAACAGTTATCACCTTAATCAAAAGAAGGAACCACCGAAAAACCTATTCTACAAGATTAGGCTGGATACTTTAGGGTGCAACTGATTCTCAACCCCGATTCATTTTTTAACCAAACCTAACTAATAGCTAATGAGCGAACAAGGCAAAAGCTCTATAAGAATTAACAATGACGCAGCAGCAAGAGTAGCAGCTTGGCTGTTAGCTAACTACTATTTTGACTTAAGGGGCTACGAACCCTGTGAGCTAGTGGAAAGCTGGCTGAACCATTACCCAGGTAATTGGTTACGTCTAGCGGTAATTGAAGCACTTTACCAAGGACGCTACAAAGCGGTTTCTGTGGAGCAAATATTAAATATTTGGCACAGGCGCAACCAAGCCCTTTATCATTTCAACTATGAATTTGAAAGCTTAATTTGCAGCAAATTGCCCTCAGAACTGACACAAATGTTTTCGTCGGGTGTCAGCAACACCGCTGCTTCTGTGACATCATCCCCGGAACCTCAATCTACCAATTCTGATTCCGACTTGGAAACAACAGAAAAATCTGCCCCTATTTCCCATCCTTTTCAGGCTTTTGCCCAATCTTCCTCATCTTCAGGAACACTAAATCTCTCGCCCCCAGAAACCCAGGAAGATCAACTTGATTTACCTACGACTGCGACTGAACCCCCGCAGACAAGTGATTTGGACGAACAGTACCAAACCACAACCGAAGCTACTTCTACTAGTCAAGAATTTACTGATGATGATTCTAGTTATAGCGATCGCACCACCCAAACCTACCCCTTCCCCGACTTATTCACCAAACTCAAAGCCCTAGCCCTCCAGCACCAAGCACTCATTAACCAGCAACACCCAGAAATATGAGCAGAGGGGCAGGGGGGCAGGGGGGCAGAGGAGCAAGAAAACTTATTAACTCAAAACTCAAAACTAAAACTCAAAACTTCCCCAGTCCCCAGTCCCCCAGTCCCCCAGTCCCCCAGTCCCCCAGTCCCCCAGTCCCCCTGTTAACTCTTCGCTTCCGCTGCATTAGCAGCAGCGGGGGCACTTGTACCGCCTAAGCGAATTTCCGAGCAAAAAGAAGCCATGCTGAAGCCGCCGAAGCGTTTTAAAATGCTAGTGCGAAGGCGTAAGTTAGGGCTAGCAAACCAAATACGTTCTTCAGAATACATAGTTTCATACTCGGTAATCAGCGTCATTGCGCCATCACTACCCATAACGTAGCGCCCAGCAACTCCGGCTTTTTCCGCATAACCGACATCGCGCAATAATTTGCCCTCACCTGGTTTATCGGGGTCGGGAATTGGTACTAACACAGAGGAACCAGCGTGTTTTTCTTCATCCCACTCCATTGTGCCGTCCCAACTGACTCTCGCACCACCCCAAGTTAAATTAGGGTCGATTTCATACTGTTTGCAAAGTTCGAGCACTTCTGGATCGTCCGCTGGTAGCATTTCAATTCTGATGTCTGATTTGCCACTTTCTGATTGTTTGAATGCCAAATGGTGACTGGTGCGCTGAGAAAACCACTTACCCGCACTCATTTCAAAGAATTCTTTAATGTCCATGAATCAAATTAACTTGCGCTTTTTTACCTGGTAATGTTAATCTTAAGCGATTTGTTGGGCGAAAATTTCACAGAAAACAGGGAATAGGGGACTGGGGACTGGGGACTGGGGACTGGGGACTGGGGAAGTTTTGAGTTTTAGTTTTGATTTAAAGAGTTCTCTTGCACCCCTACCCCTCTACCCCTCTGCCTTTCTAGGCTAACTGTTGCAAAGAAAGAGTTGCAGCTTGAGAAACTTGGGAGTTAGGGTCTTTTTCCAGATATTTTAGTGCGGGAATACTCTTAGGATGGGGAAGATGACCTAATGCTTCGGCTAATCTTTGCCTTACCAGCCAATCTGGAGATTGAGCAAATTCCAAGATTTGTTCGACTGCTTGTGTGGCTTTGATTTCTCCTAAAGCTGCGATCGCTGCCTGTTGCAATACCACTTCTTCAGATTCTAGTGCCTGAACTAAAATTTCGTAAGCCCGCGGATCTTTCAGGTTTCCCAGCGAAACTGCGGCACTAAAACGCACTAACCAATCTGTGTCTTCGTAAAAAGCACGGGAAAGCGGTTCAAATGCTCTTAGGTCTTCTAAATAACCTAACGCACCCGCGGCATCGGCACGAATTCCGTAGTCGGGATCGGTTTCCAGTAATTTTACTAGGATCGGATAACATTCTTCAGTTTGCTTTATGCCTAGTGCAAATACTGCCATTGAGCGAATTTGCAGATTTTCATCGTCCAAAACTTTTTTAATTAAGGGTACGGCTTCGATCGCTGGTATATCCCGCAAAGACGCTAAAGCCAGCATTCGATCGCGGGAAGAATCACTATCAAGCTGAGCCGAAATTTCTTCTAGTCTAGAATTACTCATGTTTCTGAAATTCTTCTTTACATTTTGTAATATAACTTATTTATCACATGACTTATGCTATGAACCAACAGAGAGTTAGCAGTGAGAAACTGAGAAATGGCGATCTTAGTTTTACCGATCGGGCAATTTCAGCAAAAATAAGGATCATTTCAGGTTCAAGACGTTAAATTTAGCAATACAGTTTTGAATTAGCCAAAATCCTTAATTTAGCTTTTCAGATCGCCTAAATCTATTTCCTAATTAAAATAAACATAAGGAGTAAGAGTAGCAACCAGCCTTTAGTGTTTTTCAGGGAAACTACGATTGACAATTGTAAAGTCAGTGCCTGGTGAATAGACGTAAAGAGGGAAATGTTAATATTTCTAATATTGTTAGGTCTATTCTGATTTGATGGCACTCCTTAGATGAGGATAATCTAAGTCAGAGGACAAAGTATTTAGATATGGAATCAGAAGGAATTAATAGCTTATATGAACATCGCTTCGATCGACCAGTAGATCAAGCACAAGCAACCTTACCCATTCTATGGGCGGAACAAATGCAGCCCCAAGCAGAAATGGATCTTAACTTCCGTGCCTCACTACTAACTCATATCAATTGTGCCATTATTGCTACAAATTCTGCTGGTAGCATTACCTATTGGAACCGCTATGCAGAAATCTTATATCAATGGACAGCCTTAGAAGCCAAGGGGAAAAACTTATATGAATTGATGTTAGCAGAAGGAGTGGAGCAGCAAGCACAAGAAATAATCGAACAATTATTAAGAGTTGGTTGTTGGAAAGGGGAACTTTTTGCCAAAAAACAAGATGGTAGTAAATTTTGGGTAGAGGTAACTATTTCCCCAATTAAGGATCAAAAAGGCGAAGTTAAAGGCTTTGTGGGAGTTTTCAGTGATGCCACAGAACGTCATCAAGTAAAAGAGGCATTGCGACAAAGTGAAACTACTACCGAAATTCTATTTCATGCGATCCCTGATGCCATGTTTTGTATTCACAAAGATGGCACAATTTTAGATTTTAAAACTGCTAAAAAGGTGGCGGAAGAATTGTCTGCAAGCGGTATAGTAGGCAAAAATATCTCCGAAATTCTGCCAGAGAAATTTTATAAACAGGCGATATATAACATTAAAGAAGCTCTGGCTACAGGAGAAATTAAATTATTTGAATATGCGCTGGTTAGAAAAGGCAATAATTGCGATTTTGAGGCGCGAATTATTAAAAGTAGAGATGATGAAGTTTTGGCAATTATTCGGGATATTACAGAACGCAAAGCTGCTAATGAACAGTTAGCAAAAAGTGAGGATCGTTACCGCATTGTCTCTGAGTTAATTTCCGATTTCGCTTACGCTGCGAAGATAGATAGGTACAGTAATTTTAAAATTGATTGGATGACAGGGGCAGTGAGTCGGATTACAGGATATAGTTGTCAGGAAATGGCAAATCAGGGAGGATGGCAAAGTTTTATTCATCCCGAAGATTTGCCCAGGTATGTAGCAAAGATTCAAAATTTGCTGTGTTGGCAATCAGATATCAGTGAATATCGAATTATTACTAAAGAAGCGGAAATTCGTTGGTTGCGCGATTATAGACAACCAGTTTATTGTGATGATGAAGCGCGATCGCTAGTGATTTACGGTGCAGCCCAAGATATTACCGAACGGAAACAAGCAGAGGAAGCATTACGCCAACAAACAGAAAGAGAAAGACTGCTGGGAATGATTCATGAGAGAATTCGCCAGTCTTTGAAAATAGATGAAATTTTAGGGCAAGCAGTAGGGGAAGTTCGCAGCTTTTTGCAAGTAGAAAGAGTCACTATTTACCAGGTGGATGCCAATGGAGATGGGCAATTTGTTGTAGAATCAGCTGGCGAAAATTGTTCATCAATAATCGGTTTACCCTTCAAAGATGAATGTTTTAAAACGAAGTATGCGGAGAAATATCGTCAAGGATATGTCTCGGCTACTGATGATGTTTACCAAGCGAATCTTTCTCCTTGCCACATAAAAATGTTAGAGGAGTTAAATATTCGTGCTAATTTAATTGTCCCGATCGTATTTAACAATAAATTATGGGGCTTGTTATGCGCTCATCATTGTACAGAAGCTAGACATTGGCAACCATTTGAAATCGAATCTTTGCAACAGTTGGCGGTGAAAATCGCGATCGCGATCGAACAATCAGAACTCTATCAACAAATCAAAACCCTGAACGAAGAACTAGAATTACAAGTCCAAGAACGCACCGCCGAATTACAAAAAGCTTTAGAAATTGAAGCGTCTTTAAAGCGAATTACGGATAAAGTTCGCGATAGCTTAGATGAAAATCAAATCTTACAAACAGCAGTCAGAGAATTAGCGATTGGACTGGGCATGAATTCCTGCAATGCTTCTGTATATGATTTAGAAAAGGGCACATCTACCATTTGTTTTGAGCACGTAATTTGTGGCCCACAATACAAAGGAAGAGTAGCACAAATGGCTAATTTTCCTGAATTATACCACAATCAGTTATTGCAAAAACAGTACTTCCAATTTTGTTCAATTCCGATCAATCCTGAGAGAGGACGAGTGGCAATGTTAGCTTGTCCAATAGTAGATAATCAAGGAGTATTGGGAGATTTATGGTTAGTTAATCACCATGATTATGGTTTTAGCGACTTAGAAATACGCTTGGTACAACAAGTAGCAAATCAATGTGCGATCGCCATTCGCCAAGCCAGACTTTACCAAGCAGCCCAAAGCCAAGTCGAAGAATTAGCCAAACTAAATCAACTCAAAGACGACTTTTTAAGCACAGTTTCCCATGAATTGCGAACCCCAATGGCGAACATGAAAATGGCAATTCAAATGCTGAAAATTGCCCCACCAGGCGATCGCCAACAACGTTACTTACAAATTTTGCAATCAGAATGTAACCGGGAAACCGAACTAATTAATGATTTATTAGACTTGCAAAGATTAGAAGCCGCATCCTATCCAATTTCCTTAGAAGAAGCGATTAATATTCCCGAATGGCTACCAGGAATTGTCGAACCATTTATGAGTCGTACCCAGGAAAGAGGTCAAATTTTGCAAACAAAAATGGCATCTGACTTACCGCCATTAATTACCGATCGCGCAGGCTTAGCCAGAATAGTCGCCGAACTCCTAAATAACGCTTGCAAATACACAACTTCTGGCGGCAAAATCCTCCTAAATATTGAGCAAGAACAGGTAAATATTAATTTAACAACAGAATCAGAAACCGACCAAGAATGTATAGAATTTCCCATAACTGAAACTTCTGTTACAGAAATTATTTCCTTTACTGTAACCAACCAAGCAGAAATTCCCGCCGAAGAATTACCCAACGTCTTTAAAAAGTTTTATCGAGTACCAAAAACCGATCTTTGGAAACAAGGCGGAACGGGATTAGGACTTGCTTTAGTGAAAAAATTAGTAGAACAAATGGATGGAAATATTGACGTAGAAAGTAAAGCAGGATGGACGACTTTCTACGTCAAACTACCAATTAGATAGTTCGTAGTAGAGTATTGTGAAAACGATTAAACTCGATACAACGAACCGAAATTTTAATCTCTATTCCCTAACTTTCTCTCTCTAAGTTTCAGCAAAATTTCAGCATGAACTTCGCGAGTAATTGGGTAAAAATAAGTTAAAATTAACCCAAAAATTAAAGCGATCGTAGGTAAAGGACCGATCGCAAATCGAATCGCAAACAAAACTGAATCCGGTTGAATGGGTGGAGGATTATTAGCTATTGGTTTGAGATATCCCGCCCAATCTAAACTTTTTAAAACTAAGAAAACTGCGATCGCCAAACAAACCTTTTGCAACAACACCACAAAACTATAATAAATTCCCTCTCGACGTTGCCCAGTTTTTAATTCATCCAATTCAATCACATCAGGTAACATAGACCAAGGAATTAAATAAGCAGTAGAAACCCCAAAACCAGCCATTACTGCTAACACAAACATTAAAGTTACTTGATCGGGTTGGAGGAAAAATAAACCAGCTTGGGCAATAATCCATAAACCCATGCCCATAAAATAAACGCCTCTTTTCCCGACTCGTTTACTAACAGCACTCCACACATATAACATTGCCAAAGCAGTTCCTTGAACAGCGAGAATTACTTGGGCGGTAACAGCATCAGGCAACCGCATCCAAGAAACTACAAAATAAGGAATAATTGCCGCTGTTAATTGCACACCTAACCAAGAACAAAGATAAATACCAATTACATATAAAAACGGTACATTAGTTAAAACTACTTTTAATTGTTGCCACAAAGGTACAGTAACAGCTTCTTCAACTTCTGGATGTTGGGAAGCTACAGCAAAAACCCGATCGCGAACTCCCCAAACACACAAATAAATTGGGATTACCGAAATGATGGCACAAACCAAACCAACAATTAAAAATTGCTGAACGCGATCGTTAGGAAATAACGCCGCAATAATTGCCACAATAATAACTGAAACAATACTGCCCCCGATCGAAAAACCAAAGCGAAAACTATTTAACTGAGTGCGTTCATCATAATCCAAAGTTAACTCAGGAGTTAACGCTGTATAAGGTAGATTAACTACTGTATAAAACGCATTAAACACAATCGAAACTATTACGTAATACCAAAACAGCGCCCACTGATTCCCACCATTATTCCAACCAAAAGGCACAATCCACTGTAAAAAGAACCCAATCCCAAACGGAATTGCCCCATAAATCATCCAAGGCAAACGCCTACCCCATCTTGACTGAGTTCTATCACTAAGTACCCCCACAATTGGATCGTTAATCGCATCCCAAATTTTACCAACTAACAACACCCAACCCGCCAAACCAGGATTTAAACCAGCCACATCAGTTAAAAAATAGGCAGTATAAAATACCCCAATATTAGCCGTAATCGCCGCACCCATATCACCCGCACCAAAAGCAAGCTTAGTACTGAGATTTAGCTTTTCATTATCAGGCGTATCATTGGTAAAATTATCAGATGGGTTGTGCATCACTTAATGGCTCTAAACAGCTAAACTTTGGCAGATTTAAAAGTATGGCAAAAAGCGATTCAATTCGTCAAGTCAAGCACACTTAAGTTATTTGTATTATTGTAGATTGTAGGGTACGTTACCTTCCCGCTAACAGACCATCCCTAATATTTATCGTTATTGCTGAAAATGCTGAAAAAAGGTAGATTATTGCGCTTCAGAGTTAATATTTTACTATCTCAAACAATACCGAATGCAGAATAATTGTTAACTTAAAAATAAATTTTTAGGTATGTTATCCCGATTTGGACAATCGCTAATTTGAATTATGGATTTTGAGGTATGTCATTGCCATTAGATTATAACTCTAGGGTCGTTCAACCCAGTCAATTGCGGATGCTTTTGGAAACTGCGCTGGATGCGATCGCACTCATTGACGATCGAGGATACTATCTAGATGTCAACTCTGCGGCTTGTGAATTATTTGGACTAAACAGAGATAAACTGCTGGAACGCTGTATTTCTGAGTTTGTCGAATCGGGATTTGATTTCCCAACAACAAGGCAAGAATTGCAACAACAGGAAAAAGTGCGGGGTGAGTTCCACTTGCTGCGGAGTGATGGAGAAATTCGGGTAGTGGAATATGCAGCAACAGCAAACTTTTTGCCTCAATGCCATCTCTTCGTAATGCGAGACATGACATCATGTAAACAAGCAGAAGCACAAATCGAGCAACTTTCCCGCCAACTCGCACAAGCCCAAGCTCAACTACAAGAGGCAGGAATTGAGCCTGTAAGCGTAGCTACCCCCGCAGAAAGTCATCGCCTAGAGCAAATTGCCCGCCACATTCCCGGAGTTATTTATCAGTTTCGGATGCGTCCCGATGGGACAACCTATTTTTCCTACGCCAGTGAGGGCTTGCGAACGATTTATGGCTTTAGCCCAGAAGAATTGCAGGAGGATGCCTCGAAGATTTTTACAGTTGTTCATCCTGAAGATTTAGATCGCGTCACTCAATCTATTCTTGAATCTGCCAAAAACCTCACCCCTTGGTATTGCGAACATCGAGTTTCTTTCCCCGATGGGCGGATGCTGTGGTTAATTGGTCATTCTACACCCCAGCGACAACCCGATGGTAGTACCCTTTGGCATGGCTATATTCGCGATATCACAGACCGTAAGCGTACTGAAGCTTACAATCAACGTCTGCTTGCCATTCTAGAAAGCACGTCAGATTTGATCGGA
The DNA here is from genome assembly GCF_041929135.1 of Floridaenema fluviatile BLCC-F154. Taxonomy (NCBI): domain Bacteria; kingdom Bacillati; phylum Cyanobacteriota; class Cyanophyceae; order Aerosakkonematales; family Aerosakkonemataceae; genus Floridanema; species Floridanema fluviatile. Next base: position 84,122 of record NZ_JBHFNS010000055.1, read on the forward strand.
ATTGCTGATTTGACAGGTAAAACTGTTTATCTTAATCGAGCTTGGCGGAATTTGCTTAATATTAATGATGCAGCGATCGCCAATTTGGAAGTATTTAACCTTCATCCCAAGTCCGCTTTAGATATTATATTAAATCAGGGTTTGCCCGAAGCGGCACATTCTGGAAGTTGGCAGGGCGAGACAGCAATCCTCACTCCCACAGGAGATGAAATCCCTGTTTCTCAAGTAATAGTAGCTCACAAATCAACAGATGGAGAAGTGGAATACTTCTCTACAATTATCCGCGATATTACAGAGAGCAAAGCCACAGAAATTGCACTGCGAAATTCGCTCAAAGAATTATCGGATATTAAATTTGCTTTAGATCAAGCTGCGATCGTAGCCATCACTGATGAGCAAGGAATTATTAAATATGCCAACAATAACTTTTGCCAAATCTCTAAATATTCTAGGGAAGAACTTATTGGTCAAGATCATCGCCTGATCAAATCCAATTATCATCCTCCAGAGTTCTTTCAAAATCTTTGGCAAACAATTTCATCCGGCAAAGTCTGGCAAGGAGAAATCAAGAATAAAGCTAAGGATGGCAGCTGTTATTGGGTAAATACAACCATCGTGCCTTTGCTCAATGAACATGATAAACCAACTCAGTATTTAGCAATTAGATTTGATATCACATCACAGAAAGAAGCAGAAGCTAAGTTAATTGAAACTACCCAATTACAAGAAGCAATTTTAAATGGCACTAACTACACTATGATTTCGACCGATCCTAATGGTATTATCAAAACGATTAATGCTGCTGGTCAAGAAGTTTTGGGATATTCATCAGCAGAATTAGTAGACAAAGTTACACCAGCAATTATTCATGATTTAGAAGAAGTTAAACAACGTGCGATCGAACTAAGCGCCGAACTCGGTAAACCAATTGAACCAGGATTTGAAGTATTTGTGGCTAAGGCACGTTTGGGAATAATTGATGAAAATGAATGGTCTTACATTCGCAAAGATGGTTCTCGCTTTCCCGTGCAACTTTCTGTCACTGCTTTACGAGATCCAGAAGGAACAATTACCGGATTTTTAGGGATAGGAAATGATATTACCCAGCGCCAACAAGCCGAAGCTCAATTGAAAGAAATATCTCAGCGTTTATCATTAGCACTCAAGTCTGGGAAAATTGGCTGTTGGGAATGGAATTTCGTAGATAATACGCTGGTTTGGGACGATCGAATGTATGAGTTATATGGCGTAAGCAAAAAGTCTGAAACCAGATTAGCTTATGATATTTGGGCAACAGGGTTACATCCTGAAGATCGCGAAACTTCAGAAAAATTAATTCAGCAGGCAGCTTTGGGAAAAGCAGAATTTAATGTAGAATTTCGTGTCGTTCATCCTGATGATAGTATTCATTATATTAAAGCATTCGGTTTAGTTCAGCGGGATGCAGAAGGCAATGCTGAAAAGATGATTGGAGTTAACTTTGATATTACCGATCGCAAACGTCAAGAACAAGCTCTCCGCTTAATTGTTGAAGGTACAGCCGCAAAAACAGGCGAAGGATTCTTTAAAAGTTGCGTTCAATATATCGCCCAAGTATTAGATGTACGTTATGCTTTTATTGCCGAATTTGTTAAAGGAGAAAAATTGCTTGCTAAAACTTTAGCATTTTGGGCAGGAGACGACATTGGCGATAATTTTACTTACAATTTAGTCGGAGCTCCCTGTGAAAATATTTATGTTCAAGGTGACTTGTGCTTATATCCGAATTCTGTGCGATCGCTATTTCCCAAAGATCTAGATTTAGTCACTTTACAAGCCGAAAGTTATGCTGGTTTACCCATTATAGACGCTGCTGGTAATCGGTTAGGATTGCTAGCAGTTTTAGACAATAAACCGATGGTACAAGACATCACAATGCAGTCAGCTATATTGAAGATTTTCGCCACTCGTGCAGGTGCAGAATTAGAACGCATTAAAGCCGAAGAAGCTCTCCGACAAAAAACCGCAGAATTAGAAACAACTTTGAACAAATTGCAAACTACCCAAACCCGATTAATTCAAGCCGAAAAAATGTCAAGTTTGGGGGAATTAGTAGCTGGAATTGCCCATGAAATTAATAACCCCGTGAGTTTTATTTATAGCAATATTCAACCTGCTACTGATTATTCCAATAACTTAATTGAGCTAATTCAACTTTACCAAGAATATTATCCTAGCCCACCGCCAGCAATTTCTAGTTTTATTGAAGACATCGAGTTTGATTATCTAGTTAGTGACTTTTCTAAATTACTAATGTCGATGAAATCTGGAGCTACACGCATTAGAGACATTGTGAAATCTCTACGGACATTTTCCCGTCTTGATGAAGCTGATTTCAAAGAAATCGATATTCATGAAAATATTGAAAGTACCTTAGTAATTTTACAAAATAAATTGAACGGTCGAGCCGGAAATCCAGAAATTATTATTAATAAAAATTATGGTAAATTACCTTTGGTTGAATGTTTTGGAGGCTTATTAAATCAGGTATTTATGAATTTGTTGATGAATGCGATCGATGCGATCGAACAACAACGACAAAGCCTATCACCTAAAGAAAAATTAGATTATATTGGTATAATTACAATTACAACTTCTATTACTCCTAAAAATCAAGTGCTAATCTCCATTCATGATAATGGTTGCGGCATGAACTCCCAAGTCAAAGAAAAGATATTTAATCCCTTTTTTACCACTAAACCTGTCGGTAAAGGCACAGGAATGGGTTTAGCAATTAGCTATCAAATTGTCACAGAGAATCATCAAGGTCATTTGCGATGTTTTTCCACAGTTGGAAAGGGAACTGAGTTTCAGATTGAATTGCCAATTCGGGAACAGCGATAATGTTTAGAGCTACTAAATTAACCCTCTTTATGCCAAATCCGGTTTAAATACTCCCGCTATTCTTTAGTCCGCGTAGGCGGACTTTGTTTGTGTAGTAGCGTTCGCGTAGCGTGTGCGTAGCACGTATTTCAATCGCCCAATCATAAAGGTAATAGCTGACCCAAATTAGCATAACTGGTAAGGTGCGTTAGAATGACTAAAAAACTATCGCAACTTTACAGGCAAACTCGGATTTGCTGGATTTAGGTTTTCTACAAGTTTGCGAAGGAGAAAACGCGAATGGGATTAATTAGTTTTTTGCGAAATCTTGCTAGTCAGCTTGGGGAATTTTTGGGGAATAATCAAGCGGGAAATGGCGATAATTCAGAAATTGGAGAAAGGGAAGATTATCTCAAGTTTATTCTGGAATTATTGCAAGCAGAAGAAGAAAGCAATAGCGATGTAGCGGTAATTTACCCGATGTTAGCGCAACGGCAACATCTCCTCAATGCGCGGTTTGCCGAAATTTTACCGCAAGTAGCTGAAAGTTTAATTGCTGACAAAAATCCAAAACGAATAAACTCAATACTCGGAAATATTGAAAATTTAAGTATTGATATTCAAAACTTCCCTTTGGGGCAGAGAGCGAATAATATTGAAATTGCTATTACAGGTTATCAAATAGTTTTAAGTCACCGAGAACCGAGAAGCGAAGAATGGGCACAGACGCAAAATAATCTGGCAACTGCTTACTTTGACAGAATCAGGGGAGACAGGGCAGAAAATCTGGAGAGTGCGATCGAATTTTACACCAATGCCCTCACAGTCTACACCCGTGAAGCTTTTCCCCAAGATTGGGCAATGACGCAAAATAATCTGGCAAATGCTTACTCTGACAGAATCAGGGGAGACAGGGCAGATAATCTGGAGAATGCGATCGAATTTTACACCAATGCCCTCACAGTCTACACCCCTGAAGCTTTTCCCCAAGAATGGGCATTAACTCAAGAAAATCTTGCCTACGCTTACATTGACCTTAAAAATAACATTGCAGCAATTGAACATTTTAAATCTGCTTTAGAAGTTTTGACTCCAGGCACATTTCCTTTAAGCTGTCTCAAAGCAGGAGAAAACCTTGGCAACCTCGCTTTTGAACTCCAAGACTGGGAAAACGCCATTTACGGATATGAAAACGCCATATCTGCCGTCGAACAAAGTCGGGAGTGGGCGACATCCCAACGCCGCAAACGAGAAATCCTCGAAAACGCCCTGAACATTTACGAAAAAATGGTGCAAAGCTGCATCAATGCCCAACGCTACGAAACCGCCCTCCTCACCATCGAACGCAGCAAATCTCGCACCCTAATCGAACTCCTCGACAACGCCAACCTTTACCCCCAAAACGCCACCGACAACCAAAAACAACGCCTCGACCAACTCCGCCGCCAAATCTTCCGAGTTCAACAAGAACTAGACAGCAACGAATCTCCAACAGAAACCGAAACAGACACCAACAGCAAAACTCAGGGACGAAATATTTCCCCCACAGCATCTTCCCCATCACCCATTTCTAACCTAGAAACCCAACTAAAAACCCTGCAACAGCAACTCTCAGAACTAGTAACAGAAATCAACGACCCCACTTTCACCGACACCCAAAAAGTCATCCCCCAACTACCCGACTTTACCCAACTACTCGACCCCCAAACCGCCCTCATCCAGTGGTACCTTCCCCCAAATCCCAAACCACCACTTAGTACCGTACCGATTATTTGGATGCTTCTTCAAGAATACAATTGCATGGCTGGTATCCTATTTTTACGCCCTAAATCCGGCTTTTATACCTTTATAGTTACCACCTCAGCAGAAGATCCCCCTAAATCCCCCTTAACAAGGGGGACTTTGAAAAATCCTGTCCCCCCCTTATTAAGGGGGGTTAGGGGGGATCAAACCCAAATCGAACCAGCAGAAGATCCCCCTAAATCCCCCTTAACAAGGGGGACTTTGAAAGATCCTGTCCCCCCCTTATTAAGGGGGGTTAGGGGGGATCAAACCCAAATCCAACCCCTTTACTTTCCCCCCGAAAACCGCCAACAACTCGACACCGACATCGCCACCTACCTCAGCGACTACCGCCAAAAAACCTGGGGCGACACCCTCAGCAGTCGCCTCATCACCCTCGCCACCTCACTCCACCTCAACGAAATCCTCGACAAAATCCCCGAAACAATCGAAAAACTAATCCTCATTCCCCACTGCGACTTACACCTCTTACCACTTCACGCATTAAAAGGCAAAAGACAGAAAGCAGACAACACAGAAAAAACCGGATATCTCATCGATTTATTTACCAACGGCATACAATACGCCCCCAGTTGCCAAATTTTGCAACGCCTCCACCAACGCCAACGCCAATCTCCCCCAAAAACACCCCTGTTCGCCATCCAAAACCCCACCGAAGACCTACGTTACACAGAAATCGAAGTCGAAACAATTTCCCGCAAGTTCAACCCCGACACCCACATCCTCAGAAATGAACAAGCAACCAAAAACGCCTTTAACTCCCCAAAAAACTTAGCCCAACTAAGTACAGCTTACTACGCCCACTTCTCCTGTCACGGCAGTTTCAACCCCCAAAATCCTCTCAACTCTGCCCTAATTTTAGCCAGAGAAATCGCCACCCCAAACTTACCCGAAAACCGAGAAACCACCGAAGATCAACACAGATATATTACCATCCGCGATGGTCGTCGCTTTGATACCATCACCCAAGGATTAACCCTAAAAGAAATCTTCGCCAATCTCAAATTACCAATTTGTCGCCTCGTCACCCTTTCCGCCTGCGAAACGGGATTAGTAAATCGACTTTCCACCGATGAATATATCGGATTACCCAGTGGTTTTCTCTATGCAGGCGCAATAAACGTCGTCAGCAGTTTATGGTCAGTCGGCGATTTTTCCACCGCATTTTTAATGGTTCGTTTCTATCAAGAATTAGATAAAATCTCTAACGTCACCATTGCTTTACAAGCTGCCCAAAAATGGCTAAAAAGCGTTTCCCGCCAAGACTTCTTAATCTGGTTGGAAAATGAAGTTAAAATGGATCGAGATCAAGTGACTAACTTGAAAAATTTCATCCGTTACTCTTTCCCCAACCCTGAACCCTTTGCCGAACCGCAATACTGGGCTGCTTTTTGTGCCATTGGTCTATAAATTATGACTTTTTCAACAACACAAATCCCGACCGATACCTGGGTTAACGCTAGTTGGTCTGACTATCTCCAAACCATTAACCATCCCGACTATCAAACCGCAAAAACTTACTATTATAAAAGCCGATACAGAATCGAAATGTCTCCTGTCACCAACGAACACGCCAGCGATCATAGTATTATCATTTTCGCCGTTTGTCTCTATGCCACTTTAACAGGAATTCCCCTAAATGGCAAAGATAACTGCACCTATCGCCACCCAGAACTTCAAGAAGCCCAACCGGATTTTTCCTGCTACATTGGTGACAATGCCCAAGCAATTAGTTGGGGAACGGGTATCATTAATTTAGCCGATTTTCCCCCGCCAGATTTAGTGATTGAAATTGCCCGCAGTTCTATTTCTGATGACAAAGGCGAAAAACGCCTGCTGTATGAAGATTTACAAGTTAAGGAATACTGGATAGTTGATGTCAATACTACCCAAATTTTAGCTTTTGCAATTCATCAACAAGGTAGCGAAAGGATTAAGGAATCCCAAGTTTTACCAGGTTTAAAATTTTCTGTATTAGAATCAGCATTAAGCCAAAGTCGCACCAAAACCCAAACCGAAGTTTGCGCTTGGCTATTAACTCAATTTCAAGGTTAAATAAGGTGCGTCAAAAGTAAAATTTAATGGTGATAGTCGGAAGTTTTTGTTTGACGCACCCTACTAATAATTTCAATAGTGAGAAGTTAGAAAAATGGAAACTTTTTTTGAGTCATCGCAAATAGTTCTCGATTTCTGTACTTTATTAAAAGTCGAACAAGCAAAGGAAAACAGCGAGTTATTTGATGCAACAGTGTGGCAAGCTTTAACTAAGTTAGATCAACTTTTAGATACTGTCAGCAAACCTCCTGAAATTGCCGATGTAATTCTAGATTGGTGCGAAGAATATCCGAACATTAATCAAGTATTCAAAAATACAGATTGGGCTAAAGTTCGTTGTGATATGGATGATGAATGTGAGACAGATGATCAAGCAAATACAGACAACCCGCCTGTAGATATTCTGGAAAATAAATACGAAATCCAAAGGATAATTAAGGATAATCAACCTAATAACCCAGCAAACAATTCGCCATCTTAACCACAATGTCCGATCAAGCTGATCCAGTTTATTACGCCCTAAATGTTAATTTCTTCGCCTTCACTCTGCAATCTGGCACAGATTTAGATTCGTCAACCGCAATTAACGAACCACCGCAAAACTTTAAAGATAAATATGAAAAGTTACTCAAAAATAACTATGACCAAATATTTGACTTTGATCGTAACCCATTCCCAGAATTTCGGCAAAAGTTCCCCGATTCAAATAAATATGAATTGCTAAATGCCAAGAAATCAGGTAAGCAATCTTTCAGTTTTTCCAGTCAAGAAAAAAACCAAAATCCTCTCAATCCTAAACCTTTATATCGTCTTTTGCTATATCCCCAAAAGATTAGCGATAGCTATGCTTTGTTAATTAACATTTTCCGTCCTGAAGATCCCGGTTTTGATACTGTAAACTTAAATGAAATTCCCTTATTTAATCCCAATAAATGCCTAACTTTAGCAGATGACAAAAATTTTATCGGTCAAACTTTCTTCATTACTGCTTATTTGAGTATCGCCAAACCCGATAAACCGGAAAAATTAAGATCTCATGCTGAAAAGTTGCTGAAACAGTTACTCGGTGACACTTATCCTGATTTTTATGAAGCTGATGAATTTTTGGATGGTTACATTTTAGAGTTTAGTAGACCAAGAAGTTTGCAAACTCGCGTTCTGGTGCTGTTCTATTTTAGTAATACGACCTCAGAACAACTACGAAAAATCTATTTTGATTTACCAGAACTGTTTTTATATTATCATAAAATCACTCATGTTTTCCAAATGAGTCGGCAATATTACCAGAAACTTGATGATTTAATTCAATCACAAATTACTAGCAAGTCGCAATTACCAGATTCGCTTGATTTAGAGCTTTTAAAAACCAATTTAAAAGAACTCTTGAAAACTGCGCCGCAATATACTTTGCAATTTCGCACGCTAGAGAATGCGGGAAATACGATTAGTATTCATCGGCAAAACTATCAGCGGACTTGGCAACGTTTACAAGGGGAAGTTAATAATGATTTGGCAGTGTTCGATCGCTTTTTACAAAGGGAAAGCCAAATTTTTGAATTGCAAATTCAAGCGGATTTAAATTATTCTAAACCTGGTGCTCAGTTGTTAGACCAAGCTATTGCTAGTATACGCGGTTTGGTGGAGATTGAGCAGGCAGAGCGCGATCGTACTTTGCAAAACACCATCCAATCAGTAGGCTTTGGCATCGGTGTAGCCGGAGTTGTCGCCAGTAGCGCCCCTTATTTAATCCCCCAAGAACCTCGTTCTGTAAACACTTTCTTCCTAGTTGTTTTCCTCTGCCTTTTAGCAGGCTTAACCGTCTGGGGAATCATGAACTGGAAAAACTTAATAACAAGAATTTCATCAATTAGCAATCAGAAAAATCAAGCTACCTTACCGACTTCTCAAAATCAACCAGTGCAAATGATTTCCTCACAAAAAGAACCACAACAAAAATGAATCAATTTTCGCCATTATCCAGCTGCTTGAGTGATTCTACAAAGCTTTTCCGACCCACCATTGACGACTGACTCAGCGCCGTTTCACCTGCTTCACCTAAAGCCATATCTTCCAATTTTGTCAGCCGTTCCATCAACTGCTTATAGGTATCGAAGGACATGATCACATAGCTAGGTTGCGATTGTTTGGTAAGTAAAACTGGCTCTAAAGTAGCTTGATCCAATACTTCCTCTTGTTGATTACGGGCTTCTGTCAGAGAATAACTACGCATAATGAACAGTTAATTTTGGCTTTTTGGTATATTATCTCTATTTTAGGCATAATTGATGGAAAGGTAAAATATAATTTTACTATTGGCGATCGCACAAAAAAACGATTAAAGTCGATGGGTTTCTCAGCCGCGAAGAAATTTATGAAGATTAATCATGAGGTGAGATACAACCGAGTTTTATTCATACTAAATTATTAATCCTTATTTAAACGAAAAGTGTCGTATCATTCTTTATGTCCGATCTTTACGTTTCCTGGTCAGATTACAACACGAATATCGAAAAGTTGGCTGTAAAAATCGTGGTATAAATGCCGTTGGGCAGACGGTGTTAGAAAATGCTTGTTGACTCGTTCTGACGGGGATTGGCGTTAGCTAGTCTAGTTAAGTGGGGATGAAACAAGAATCTCCCGTTACATTCGTAGGATTAACGGCGAGAGTGTCAAAGTAAGCAAAAAAATTATTGAATCAGAGTCTAAAAGCTAGATGAAAAAATCATCTTCCCCTCTCAATGCCATTTGGCTGTTCCTAATTGTTTCCGCGACCGTGGTAGCAGCATATAACGGTAATATGGGGGCGTTAACAGAAGCGTCATTTAAAGCAGCTGAAAGTGCGGTAACACTCGCCATAGGATTAATTGGAGCAATGGCCTTGTGGTTAGGCATTATGAAAGTAGCTGAATCCGCAGGTATGATGCGATTTATTGCCCGCTTGATTCGTCCAGTGATGAGCCGACTGTTTCCCGAAATTCCCGTCAATCACCCTGCTATGTCCGCTATGGTGATGAATATGGCAGCAAACGCCCTGGGACTGGGAAATGCTGCTACACCAATGGGTTTAAAAGCAATGGCAGAACTAAATAAACTCAATCCCAATCCGGGAACGGCTACAACTGCCATGTGTTTATTTTTAGCCATTAATACCTCATCGGTGACACTGTTACCCCTGGGTGTAATTACTGTACGAGCCAGTGCTGGGGCTAGCAATCCAGCAGCCATTATCTTACCCTCAATTCTTGCTACTATTGCCTCTACAGCAGTTGCCATTATTGCCAGTAAACTGCTAGCCAGAAAAGAATCTTCTCACCTAACTCAGTTGAAATATGAATCAGACCATACCAATTTAGATACCGAAACTGCATCTGATGAAGTTCCAGAATCAGAGTTAATCCCTCCCGGTCTGATTGGTAATATCATATTCAGCGGTTTAATTGTGGCATTTTTAGCAGCTATCTTTTACCGCCTAACAATTAGAGGATTTCCTTATCTGTTTAGCATGACTTTTTTAAGTAATCTTTCTAATTGGTTGCTACCGATTTTGATTTGTTTGTTTCTGTTATTTGGTTACTTTCGGGGTGTGAAGGTTTACGAAGTTCTCACAGAAGGAGCAAAAGAAGGCTTTGAAATTGCTATTCGGATTATTCCATTTTTAGTGGCAATTTTTGTGGCTATTGGGATGTTTCGTGCTAGTGGTGCCCTGGATATCTTAACAACAATTCTCGCCCCTATTACCTCACTTATTACCTTGCCACCGGAAGCTCTACCAATGGCATTAATTCGTCCCTTATCCGGTAGTGGTTCATTTGGGTTGATGTCAGAAATTGTTAAAAATGACCCAGACAGTTTTCTGTCTTTCCTAGTTTCGACAATGCAAGGATCAACGGAAACCACTTTTTATATCATGGCAGTTTACTTTGGCAGTATCGGCATTGTGCGTACAGGTTTCACCCTTACAGCGGCTCTTTGTGCTGATGCGGCTGGGATGTTGGCATCTTTAGCTATTTGTCGGCTGATGTTTTAAAACAGGGAAAAGGGAGAGAGCAGTAAGAATAAAGTCTCCAACTGCCTTTCTTAATATGTTTCAAGAAGGATTTAAGAGGATGTTTTAAAAGTCCTATCCTTGGTAGCAAAACCTTTTTTTTACTCCCCCTAAATCATCCTTAAAAAGGGGTAATTTAAGAACTTTTACCCCTGCTTTTTCAATATACAATCATCAAATCATCAAAAGTAAGTGCCTTAGCCACAGGTGCAGATATTCTCTATTCTGATGAAAACAGAATTTATTCGTTAGTAACGAAAGATGTCGTATCATTCTCTAATATCCAGACATCACCTCTACTATGTCCGATCTTTACGTTTCCTGGTCAGATTACAACACTAATATCGAACAGTTGGCTGTAAAAATCTATCAGTCTAACTGGAAATTTAACCAAATAGTCTGTCTTGCTAGGGGTGGATTGCGAATTGGGGATACTCTTTCGCGTATTTATCGTTTACCCCTAGCGATTTTAGCGGCTTCTTCTTATGGTGGCGAAGATAATCGAGTGCGTGGTGCTTTAACTTTTTCTAATCACATTACGATGACTACTTCAGAATTAGGTAGTCATATTTTGTTAGTTGATGATTTGGTTGATTCTGGAGTGACTTTAGAACAGAGTGTGATTTGGCTGAAGGAAAATTTTAGCGAGCAAGTTAAAGAAGTTCGCACGGCTGTACTTTGGTATAAGGATTGCTCTGTGATTGCACCCGATTATTATGTGGCTTATTTGCCAGATAATCCTTGGATACATCAGCCATTTGAGCGTTACGAAAATATCGATTTGGCTCAGTTAGCTGCTAATTATGATGCTGATTCAAGTTCCAAAGAGCCAGAGCCACAAAGGTAAGGTAAAGAAAAGTCCTGTTGAGCCAACTGCGATTCCGGTTACGGCTAGTTCGCGATCGAGATTGTAAGCTTCAGCTAAAATCAAAGTGGCAAAAGCTGGGGGCATGGACATTTGTAACACCAAAACAAGCCGGGGAGAGCCAGTCATCCCCAGCATTGTGAGACCGATGCCCAAAACTAGAGGGACTAACAGCATTTTAATGCACAAACTAACAGAAATTTGTGCCAATCCTTGCAAAGAAGTTAGTTGACTTAACCGCATCCCGATGAGTACCAAGGACGAACCTACCACTGTCCAAGCAATGTTTTGTAGACTGATTTCTACAACATCGGGTAGCGGTACTTTTTGGAAAGCAAGTCCCAATCCTAAACTCCACAAAGCGGGATTTTTTATTAAGGTAATTGTCACTTGTTTGTAACTAGTAACTCCCATGCCAAAACGCGCAGCTAAGGCGACACCAAAGCCGTAAGTTCCTAGCGTGCTGCCTAAAAGGTCGTAAAATAATGCCCAACCAAAGTATTGTTGTCCTATTAAAGTCAGCGTGACCGGATAACCTAAATAACCTGTATTTCCTACCATTGATGCTAAGATAAAGCTGCCTTGGTTTGGTTTATTTTCGACATTTTCCGGCAATTTTCCTTGTAGTTGATTAATTTTTAACCAAGTCCAAGCAAGCCCTGCTCCTAGCAAAATTGCTGTCCATGATACTAATGGCGCAATCCAGATTGGCCCAGATAAATTGGCACGGCGCAAAAAGCCTAAAATACCCAGTGGTACGCCAATCCAAAACAGAAATTTTCCTAAATAAATGGGTGATTTTTTCGGAAGTATGCGTCCGAGAAGCCATCCTAATAACACTCCTCCTGAAAGGGGAATATATAGTTCCAAAAGTTTAATTCCTGGGTCGATCATCTTGAGTTGCCAGTTAACTACCTCCAGATTTTAAAATTGAATATTAATGATGAGTGCTAGGAATTGTTTCTCTGGGTCTGTGGCTGTTTTGTTAATTACTTTTTGCATAAATAAATTAATTAATATGGCGATCGATAAACTAATATTGCTTAACTTGGTAATTGTCATAAATTAAGGTTTATCAATACGATAAAATTTATCTATTAATTGTGTCATAATTTACAGTTATGTTATTTTTAGATGTAGTTTTGTTTAACAATGCCAGAACTAAGGTGATTTAGGTTTAAAAATCGTACATTAACTAGTTTAAGGTAAGTTTAATGACAAAAACCATTCTAATTGCAGATGATGAATTGCCATTAAGATTGTTAGTACGCACTACCTTAGAAGATGAGAATTATAAAATTTATGAAGCAGAAGATGGCAAAGAAGCACTAGAACTTGCAGAAAGAGTTAATCCTGACTTATTTTTGCTAGATAATATGATGCCAGAAATTGATGGAATTACGGTTTGTAAAGAACTGAGAGCTAATCCCAAATTTAGCGATCGCCCGATTATTATGTTAACCGCCAGAACCCAGCAGCGGGATATCGAAATCGGTAAAGCAGCTGGAGTAAACCATTATTTGACCAAGCCATTTAGTCCCCTGGAATTAATTAATTTAGTTGAGGAAATCCTCTTATGAACGACTTTTTACAATCGACCATTCATCAGGTGCTAAAACCGTGTAATGGAATTAAAAGACAACTAACGGCGGCTAATTCTCAATTAATTAAATATGCTCAAGACTTAAACATTTTGCATAAATCAGAAAAAGAAAATATGCAAAAGTTAGGAGCAACCAACTTACAATTACAAGCTTACGCTAAAGATTTAAAAATTGCTTTAACCACCAGTAAACAAACAGCAGAGCAATTGGAGAATGCTTATTGTGACATGGTGTTTCGCTTAGGTCTTGCTTCTAAATATAAAGATGAAGAAACCGGAAATCATATTCAACGTCTTAGCCGTTACTCTCAATTAATGGCGATAAATTTGGGGTGGAAAAAAGCAGATGCAGAAATGCTAGCCAAAGCTGCAACTATGCACGACATTGGTAAAATTGGCATACCTGATGCAATTTTGTTAAAACCTGGATCGTTAAATGCTGAAGAAAGGGAAGTGATGATGCTTCATCCTAAAATTGGTGCTAGCCTGTTAGAAGGTTCTGATTCCATTTTATTAAAAATGGGTAAAGATATTGCCCTAAATCATCATGAAAGATGGGACGGAACTGGTTATCCGCAAGGATTAAAAGCGGAAGAGATCCCGTTAGTTGGTAGAATTGTGATGGTGGCTGATGTGTATGACGCACTACGCAGTAAACGTCCTTATAAACCTGCTTTCGATCATGAAAAAACTTTAAATATCATGCTTAAAGGTGATGGACGCACTCAACCAGAACATTTCGATCCACAGCTTTTGGAGTTATTCGGCGATCTGCATCAGAAATTTGCGGCAATTTGCGATCGCTTTTCTGATGAATAAACAACCAAATTAACTAATCAATCCTGACTCATAATACTACAAATCATCCTTAAGATAGATCCAAACTTAACCTACTAATTGTTCTCCTAAAATTAGGCACAATATTACCTGAATATTTGCCGAAAACTGGCAAAAATATATTTATTAAAACAGTGTTTCAACATCTTTCTTACTTTTGGTACAACAAACGATTACCTTATAAAGGTGCTGCGGTAATTTCGATTCCAGTAGCCTGTTTAGTCACATCATTAATGGTTTTTGCTTATGTACAACAGCAGGTTAATGAAGCACAATACTGGGTAGAGCAGACTTACGAAGTTCGCAAAAAAACTGATACAATTTTCCGCTTATTATTGAACTCTGAAACTGCTGTTCGTGGTTACGCTTTAACTAGACAACAAAAATTTTTAGAACCATACAAAAAGTCTCTTCCCCAAATTTCCGGTGCAGTTGAGGAATTAGGAAAATTAGTGAATGGTAATCCTAGTCAAGTAAAAAGATATCAGCTGTTAAAAAACCTAATTAATCAGAGAAAAGCTGTTTTGAATAATAATTTAAAATTGTTAACAAGTACAGTCAAAGCTGAGAATTCCGCAGTCGTATTAACAAGTTTTACTCGCGGAAAATACCTGATGGATACTATCCGCGAAGAGTTAGCTAAATTCAATGCGGTAGAAGAAAAACTACTGTTAGAACGACAAGAAAAATTAGACAATTTACAACACTTAGCAACAATGGTAATTTGGGTTGCTGGGATTATTGGTGTAGCTGGTGGATTAACGGCAAATTACCTCTATAGTTTGGGAATTGTTAATCGAGTTAAGCAATTACAAGACAATGCCAAACGGCTAGCAGAAGAAGAACCATTGATTGCTTTTATCCCTGGTAAAGATGAGATTAGCCAACTAGATAAAGCGTTGCATTCTACAGCAGAACAAATTGCCCAAAGAGAAACTCTATTGCGGGAAGCTAATCTGTTAGTTGCGGAAGCTGCTAAGAGAGAAAAAGCCTTGATTGAAAATTCTTTAGATGTGATTTGCTCAGTGAATTCTCAGGGTGAATTTGTCGAAGTTAGCCCTGCTTGTAGTAAATTATGGGGATATAAATCAGACGAATTAATTGGTCGTAATTTTAGTCAATTACTAGCACCAGAATATCAAGAAAAAACTCAAGAAACTTTGATTGAAGTCATTTCTGGTAAAGAAGCTATAGGTTTAGAAAATTGTTGTCAACGCCAAGATGGTACCCTTATAGATATGGTTTGGTCTGCTGTTTGGTCAGACACAGAACAACTAATTTTTTGTGTGGGTCGCGATAATACAGAAAGGAAAGAAATTGAACGCTTAAAAGATGAGTTTATTTCCACGGTTAATCATGAATTGCGAACACCTTTAACTAGTTTACGTGGGTTTAGCGAATTATTATTAAAACGAGAGTACCCAGTAGAAAAACAACGACAATATTTGAAAATTATTTATGATGAAAGTAAACGATTAAATAACTTAATTGATGATTTTTTAGATATTCAACGCATGGAATCAGGGAAGCAAAATTACTTCTTTGAACCTTTGAATATTACGAGTTTAATTAAAGAAACTGTAGCTTTATTTTCTCATAATACTAATCAACACAAGCTGAATATTTCCGCACCTTTGTTTGTAACTCCTGTGAAGGGAGATAGCGATCGCATTCGTCAAGTTCTCTCCAACCTAATTTCTAACGCTATCAAGTACTCTCCCAATGGTGGAGAAGTAAATATTTCAGTTACAGAACAAGATACCGAAGTAATTGTTAGTGTAGCCGATCGAGGTATGGGCATACCTCCAGAAGCCCAAGAAAAATTATTTACTAAATTTTACCGTGTGGATAATGCTAGTACAAGAAAAATTGGCGGTACAGGATTAGGATTAGCAATTGTTAAAGAAATTGTTGAGACTCACGGAGGACTGATTTGGTTAGAAAGTGAAGTAAGTGAAGGTAGCAAATTTTACTTTTCCTTACCAAAAGCCGTACAAAAATCCATCAGTCTTGATTCGGAAGAAAAAACGATAATTGACGTTTTGATCTTAGAAGATGATACCGCATTTTCTCAACTATTGAAAGACAGCTTAGAAGAAATCAATTTTAGTGTTGTATCATCCGCATTTGCCGAACAGGGATTGCAGATCTTACGAGAAAATTTACCTCGCTTAATATTTTTAGATATTCTTTTACCTGGGAAAATGGATGGCTGGGATTTTTTAATTGCCATTAAAAGCAGTCGCCATTTAATCTCTGTACCTGTATGGATTCTGACGATTACTGAGCCAAATATTAGAGGATTAGCTTTAAGAGGGGCTGATTATTTATCTAAACCGATCGCACCAGATTTGTTATTGCAAATGGTAAGATTTCACTTACCGCAACCAGCTGGTAAAAGTATTTTAATCGTTGATGATGAAGATAATTCTCGTCAACAAATTAAGGAATACCTCAGTACAATACCTCAGCTTAGTGTTGGCGAAGCGACAAATGGCAAAGAAGCTTTAGAGAAAATCAAACAAAAGATGCCAGATTTATTAATTTTAGATTTGCTGATGCCAGAAGTTGATGGTTTTGAGGTAATTAGACAGCTAAGAACAGATAAACAGGCATTAAATTTACCAGTTTTAGTAGTTACTGGAGCGCAATTATCGCCGGAAGAAAAAGCTTACATTCAACGGAGAATGGCTACGTTAGTAGAAAAACAAGATACCACTTTAGCAGAATTAACTAAGATAGTTGAGGAAACTCTCTCTTCTGATTCCTAATCCCTGTTCCCTGTTCCCTCGTCGGAAAAAAAAGCTTTCCTACGCTTGTCTAAACTAGCGGACAAATGTTACCAGTAGAAAAGCAGTCTTTCTAAACCGCTCAATTAGGTTGTTGACAAATGTTTGAAGGATTTTGGGAGAATATCTCTCGTTACCCCCGTTATTTTGTAACCATCATTCTAGGCGTATTCGTGAATACCTTTGGGTGGTTAGCGCCATTATTCAAGCGTCCAGTCACCGTAATCGCTCTAGTTGGCTTTTTTGTGGCAGCTTTTACGTTTGTCACTTTAACCTTGAGAGCGATGCTAGGCTTGAGTTCGGTTTAGTTAGGATTGTAAAGCATTGCTCATCCTGTCTTGAAGACAGCAGATTACTATGGCTACCAGTCGTCGGGTTTCCCGCGTGGGCGCATTAATTAAACGGGAAGTCAGCCAAATGCTGTTAAACGGCATTAAAGACGATCGCGTGGGTGCAGGAATGGTCAGCGTTACCGATGTTGATGTTTCTGGCGACCTCCAACACGCGAAAATCTTTGTCAGCATCTACGGTTCGGAAGAAGCGAAAGCTGAAACAATGGCTGGACTAAAAGCTGCAACTGGTTATGTTCGCAGCGAGTTGGGTCAAAGAGTGCGTCTGCGTCGGACTCCAGAAGTGTTATTTGTCGAGGATCGCTCTTTGGAACGTGGCGATCGTATTTTGTCCTTGATCAATCAGATCAGCCAAGATCGACATGAGTCAGATTTCTCTGACTCAGAAAATGAAGATAATTACGAAGATTATGTAGTTTCGGCAGAGGAAGAGGAAGAGGAAACTTGAAATCTTCTGTTTTGCCCGAAATTGATACTCTTTCTTTACCAGAACAGGTAGCCCAAACGATCGTAGTCCGAGCTTCCGGCTATCTGTTCGACCATGAAATTAAGTATCCCCAATGGGAACCTCCCGCCGCCAAACTCCAACATTTAATTGCTGATTTGGGTGTTGGCGGTGTTATTTTGCTAGGGGGAAGTGCGACGGAGTTGAGTTTGCGATCGCAACAATTACAAAGCTGGGCGAAAATTCCCCTCCTCGTCGCCGCAGATATTGAAGAAGGCGTAGGTCAACGTTTTTCCAGCGCCACTTGGTTCCCACCTCCAATGGCATTAAGCGCCGTTGCTCAAAAAAACCTCGATCGAGCTTTACTCTACGCCGCACAAATGGGCGCAATTATCGCTCAGGAAGCTTTAGCCGTTGGGATTAATTGGATACTCGCCCCTGTGGTAGATGTGAATAATAATCCTGATAACCCAGTGATTAATATTCGGGCTTTTGGCGAAACTCCAGAACTTGTCAGTCAACTAAGTGCGGCTTTTATTAAAGGTGCTAAAAATTACCCTGCTTTAACGGTAGCTAAGCATTTTCCCGGTCATGGCGATACAGCTGTAGATTCCCATCTGGAATTGCCAATGATTCCCCACAATGAAGCAAGGTTAGCGGAAATTGAATTAGCACCTTTTGTGAGTGCGATCGCCACAGGCGTAGATGCCGTAATGAGCGCCCACCTGTTAATCCCCGCTTGGGATGAAAAACTCCCAGCTACCTTATCCCGCAAAATTTTAACTGAGCAATTACGCCACAAACTAGGATTTACAGGTTTAATTGTCACCGATGCCTTAGTCATGGGAGCGATTACTAGCCGCTACGGTGCGGAAGAAACAGCGGTATTAGCCGTAGAAGCTGGCGCAGACATTTTGTTAATGCCCCTAGATACTGAATCCGCCATTTCAGCAATCTGCGATGCCGTCACCTCTGGACGCATCCCCCAGGAGAGGATTCGCGCCTCTGTGGAGCGCATTTGGCAAGCGAAGGAGAAGGTACTGGGGAGATGGGGAGATGAGGAGGGGGAGAAAAGCTCTCTCTCCCTAT
The DNA here is from genome assembly GCF_041929135.1 of Floridaenema fluviatile BLCC-F154. NCBI lineage: Bacteria > Bacillati > Cyanobacteriota > Cyanophyceae > Aerosakkonematales > Aerosakkonemataceae > Floridanema > Floridanema fluviatile. The sequence continues at coordinate 102,865 of NZ_JBHFNS010000055.1, forward strand.
CCCCCTACCCCCCTACCTCTGATTCCCAATCCCCAGTCCCCAGTCCCCTTTACCAAATTGCTCAGCCTGCTGCTTTTGAGACAGTGGATAATATTTTGCGGGACTCTACTCAAGTCTTTGGATCTCTGCCTTTAAAAACAGAAAATCTGATTAATTTACGAAACTTAATCCTGGTGGACGATCTTTTGGACTGTAAATATCTTTCTCGCCAAGCTCCGGCGGTGACGATACCTCAGCAGTTGGGTTATCGGACGCAATTGGCTGATTCTCGGAGTAATTCGCCTGTAATTCGCAGTAATACAGGTTTACAACCGACTTTGTTGCAAATCTTTCTTCGTGGTAATCCTTTTCGCGGTAGTGCGGGTCTAACACAGGCAGTTGAAGACTGGTTTAACACTTTGTTAAATAATGGTGAACTGCAAGCTTTGGTAATCTATGGCAGTCCCTATTTGAAAAATCAGTTCTTACCTTTTCTACCTTCGGAAATACCTTGTGTTTGTTCCTTTGGGCAGATTCCAGCTGCTCAAGCGATCGCATTGAAATTACTATTTACCAACGATCCGGCAATCAAATAGTAGTCTTAACTACGAAAACTGAGGCGGCAAGCCGGATTTTTCGGTTGCTTTACCTCAGTCGATCGCTTAACTTTCTGATTATCTGAAGCTTACTATCTGCTAATCCCCTAGATATAGTCTGGGAAAGGAAGGTTAATGGGCAAAACTGCTGAACTTAGAGAATCATAAATGTCAAGGTTTGATGACTTTTTTTACATCTATTAATATATTAAGATAGCAGTTAGCGTAAAAATGAAAATCGTTTAGTATAGCGAACTACAAACTATCTGCTTCTTTAACCGATTTATTTCTAGTCCTCCTAGCCGAAGAGTGAATAACAATGAGCGTGAATATAGTCTCTCCCACACCAGTTCAGTATTCTTTAGACGTGATTAAAGAAGAAGCACGTCGTCTTGTACTCAAGGGTGTGATTAGCCGCCAACAGCCGATTTATACTCTGTGTCAGTATATTCCTGCCCGTGAGTGGGCGTGGGTAGAAAGTGAGTTAGAAAAGAGTAATTTTTTATTGCGCGATCGCATCGGAGATTTAATGGGACAAGAAGAATGGGAAAACGACTAAAACTAATCTTAGTTGCACCAATTTTTCTCAACTTTTAGTAATTTCTTTTTAGCCCTCAAGTCTGTCTCTTTCCATTACCAGGAAAATTAGCAATAAAAAGCTAACTGAAAATTTTTAGATTTGGGTTTCAGCTACCTATTTTTCTGAAAAAACCAACTCAAAATCTAAAATTTTAGGATCGATGATTTTCCGTTCGCAGCTTTTCGAGTTCTGCACGCAAAGCAGCAACTTGGGCTGTGAGTTCTTGTAACTCTTGCTGGACGTTAGGAGAAGCTACCGGGTTATCTGTTGTGGTAGTTGCAGATGTTCCCGGTGCATCACTTGACGTTTGATTATTTGGTTGACTTTGTTGACTTTGTTGATTTTGTTGATGCCAAAGAGAATCGACAAATTCTCTAGCTTCCTGCTCCGTAATTTCGCCTTTTTTCGTCAATTCTGCCGCTACTTCGCTAAATTCAGATCTGTTCAATTTAGCCAGAATTTCTTCTCGCTTTTGAGAGTCTTGTAAGCTTTCAATCAAAGCAGCTGTTGCGCCCACAGAGAGGCGAAACCCATTTTGCAGGAATTGGATCAGTGAATCAGAGTCCATTGGCAAAAGCGATCGGTGCCCTCGAACAAGTGAGCCGATCTTACAATACTTTGAGCATAATTTAACCAAATTGCTCTAAATACTGGTTAACATCTTCGATCACGCGAGTTAGTTCCGCCTCAGTAGAAAGGCGAATTCGCTCATCTCGTAAGGTGATTAACACTTTAGCGGCAAAGGGAGTTGCCCAAATATTGGGGTTGCAAAAGATTTCCAGAAATACTTCACCAGTGTATTGATATTCCATTGCCTCTTGGGGGCTGGCTTTGCCACCACCACTGGCAACTTTAGCACTAGCGGCTTTCATCCGTTCGGTGAGTTCGTGGAGTGCTGTCTTTAAATTGTTTGCTGCTGCGGGAGTAAAGCTGAAGCAAACAGAACCTTCAATTAGGTTGAATGTAATTGGTGAGGATGACATGGGCAATTATTCTTAACATCTTGACTATTAATGCTAAAAGATTTGGTTACTCTAAGAAAGCATTATGGTGACAAACTCAGCAATCTGGGCTGTAATTATTTGAAATCAATCTCAACTAGTAGTTAATTTAAGTCTGGCTAAAAGCAATTAAAATGCTGAATTGACAAAAGGTTAAGTAATTTTACTCAAATTTTAGTTCTAGACTAGATATAGAGAATTCACTGCTTTGAGCAGGAGAATTATGATTAAAGATAATCGCGCTCAAGTGCGACGAGTGTTATTAATTACACTGTTGTTAAATTTGTTTGTCATGTCCTTGAAAGCAGCAGTGGGATGGTCAACAAATTCTCTGAGTTTGCTAGCAGATGCGCTACATAGTGTGGTTGATAGTTCGAGTAATTTGTTGGGATTATTTATTAGTCGTTTTGCTTCGCCAATACCCGATCGCAATCATCCCTACGGACATTTAAAGTATGATGCAGTGGGAGCCTTAGCGATCGCCGCTTTTCTGTTGGTAGCTGGTGTGGAAATTTTGCAAGCGGCGATCGAAAGATTGCTCATCGGAAGTAGACCAGTGCAAATGTCAGCTTCAGTATTGTGGTTAATGCTAATCGTATTAGCAGTGAATATTTTCGTCACGATTTACGAACGCACGGTGGGCAAAAAAATTGGTAGCAGCATTTTAGTAGCAGATGCCCAACATACATTAGGAGATATTTGGATTACTGTATTAGTGATTGCTGGGTTAGTTGGAGTCTGGATGGGTTGGCAATGGCTAGATATTGCTTTAACTTTTCCCGTGACACTATTAGTATTTTGGAGTGGTTGGGAGGTATTAAAAGAAAATTTACCTTGGTTAGTTGATGAAATGGCGATCGCACCAGAGACAATTTATGCGATCGCAATGGAAGTACCAGGAGTAATCAACTGTCATGAAATCGCCTCCCGTGGAATAGTCGGTAGACAAGTGTTTGTGGAAATGCACCTAATAGTTGAAGTTCCCGATGTGGAAACCGCCCACCGGATTACAGAAGAAGTAGAATCCCGCTTGCAAGCCAGATTTGCGCCAGTCAGAGTGTTGATTCATGTAGAACCACCTGCTTATAAGAGCGATCGAATTACATACGACACCCCCGAAAATCAAAGCAGTTTTCCACAGATTTAGTTACTTTTCCACAGATATTTTCTAAGTTTTCCACAAAAAGTTAAGAAAACATCATCTTTTTACATTCTCTGTAATCAGTCTCCTCACACTTGACCGAGCCCGATCGATCTACAACTGAACCAGACTCCTTACCCAACTTAACCTTAGTTCAAACACCCAGATTTATCTGCTCCCCTCAACTACTCAATCTAAAATCACAGACACACTTCCACTTGCTGAAAAGAGCAATTTTACTCATAACACTCCTGAAAAACCTGTAAAAATTTATTTAGCATAAGCTGTACATTAGACATAAAATATCGCACAATATTAATTACTTGCGATTACTTTATTTTGCTAAGGATGAGCCCGATCCAAAAGTAATACTAGCCTTTCTTTGTCTCCCTTAATCCTCAGCAGTTTTGCCAAATCTATTTAATTAACTGCAAATTAAAATATTCTTGGATTAATTTGGGTAATCTAAATACACATCATAAAAATTGGGATTTCTAGTTCGCCTAGTATCTAAGTAAGTATTAGCGGACTCATCTCTTATCTGCAAACAAAGTTTTACTTAATTTAGAAAAAAATGAGTATTACACTTCCAGGGTATGAAATTATTGAATCCATTCACGAAGGATGGAATACCGTTATTTATCGAGCCAAGTATTTAGCCACAGCAAATCCAGTAATTATTAAAACTCTAAAAGCCGAATATCCCACCTTAGAAGATATCTCCCGCTTACGCCATGAATATAAAATTTTGCAACCCTTAAACCTAGAAGAAGTAATTAAACCAATAGCACTAGAAAACTACCAAAATGGTTTAGCACTCATTCTAGAAGACTTCGGTCAACCCTCCTTAAAAGGGTTTATTACTCACAATTCTGTTAACATCACAGAATTTCTTCAGATAGCAATTCAAGTTGTTGCCGCCTTAGAAAAACTTCACCAAAATAAGATTGTTCACAAAGACATTAAACCACATAACATCTTAGTTTCCTCTCAACTAAAGGAAATCAAAATTATCGACTTTAGTATTGCCACCCGTCTAACCAGAGAAAACGCAGCTTATAGTAGTTTAAACTTATTAGAAGGAACCCTAGCCTACATTTCACCAGAACAAACTGGTCGCATGAATCGATACATTGACTATCGTACAGACTTTTATTCATTAGGAGTTACCTTATACGAAATATTAACAGGACAATTACCATTTGTAACTGAAGACCCAATGGAATTGGTACATTGCCACATTGCCAAACAACCAATTGCTCCCCATCAATTAAAACCAGAAATTCCTCTGACAGTTTCATCAATAATCATGAAATTGTTAGCCAAAAACGCCGAAGACAGATATCAAAGTGCCGTCGGAATTAAAGTAGATTTAGAAGATTGTTTAACCCAACTAAAAACCACCGGAAAAATTGCAGATTTCCCGCCCGGACAAAGAGACAATTCCGGTCAATTTTTGATTCCGCAAAAACTTTATGGTCGGGAAACAGAAGTAGAAAAATTAATGGTAGCCTTTGAGCGAGTCAGCAGCGGAACTAGCGAAATGATGTTAGTTTCTGGTTACTCTGGCATTGGTAAATCCGCCTTAGTCAATGAAGTTCACAAACCGATTGTAGGCAAAAAAGGTTATTTCATTGCCGGAAAATTTGATCAATTTAAAAGAAACATTCCCTACGCAGCATTAATACAAGCTTTTTCCCAATTAATTAGGCAACTATTAACAGAAAGCCCAACGCAAATAGCCACTTGGAAAGAGAAATTATTAAACGCTTTAGGAGAAAACGGACAAATTATTATCGATGTAATTCCCCAAGTCGAATTAATCATTGGTTCCCAACCCGAAGCACCACAATTAGACCCAACAGAATCCCAAAATCGATTCAACAGAGTATTTCAACAATTCATTCATGTCTTTGCTCAAAAATCCCATCCTTTAGTTCTATTCTTAGACGATTTACAATGGGCTGACTCCGCCTCCTTAAAACTAATTCAATTGCTCACAACTGTTACAGACAGCCAATACTTACTAATGATTGGAGCTTACAGAGATAATGAAACTAGCCCAACTCATCCCTTAATACTAACTTTAGATGAAATTACCAAAACCGGAGCAACTGTTAATAACATCATTCTGCAACCTTTAGCATTGAACACAGTTAACCAACTAGTAGCTGAGACATTAGGTGAAGGTGAAAGATCTAAAATATTAGCGCAATTACTCTTTAATAAAACTCAGGGTAATCCTTTTTTCTTAACCCAGTTATTACAAACATTGTATGCTGAAAAACTTCTACAATTTGACTTTACCGAAGGACGTTGGCTTTGGGACTTAGAACAAATTCAAGCTATTGGAATTACAGATTACAACGTTGTTGAACTAATTGCTAGAAACATTCAAAAATTATCTAATGATACCCAGCAAGTAATAAAATTAGCTGCCTGTATTGGCAATCAATTTAACTTAGAAGTTTTGGCAATTGTTAGTGAAAAAAGCCTGCTAACTACAGCGGATGATTTGTGGGACACGCTGCAAGCTGGGTTAATTTTGCCATTAAGTAATGCCTACAAAATCCCCTTGTTTTTTGATGATGACGAACAGGGAAATTTGCATTTAGATGAGTATAAAGTCAGCTACAAGTTTTTGCATGACAGAGTGCAACAAGCAGCTTATTCACTCATCCCAGAAGCACAGAAAAAAGCTACTCATCTTAAAATTGGGCAACTACTATTACAAAAAACCGCCAAATACGCTTTAGAAGAACACATATTCGATATTGTAAACCAGCTGAATATAGGTAAAGAATTAATCACTGAACCATCAGAAAATTATGAATTAGCCAAATTAAATCTCATTGCTGGTAAGAAAGCGAAAATTGCGACAGCTTATGAAGCAGCAGTAAAATATTTCGCAGTTTTCTTAGAACTGTTAGCTGAAAATGATTGGCAAACGGACTATGATTTAATGCTGGAATTATATGTGGAAGCAGCAGAAGCAGAATATTTAAACATTAACTTCCACCAAGCAGCTACGCTCACAAAAATTGCTCAAGAAAAAGCCAAAACTTTACTAGACGAAGTAAAGGTTTATGAGTTGCAAATGCAAATTTATATCGCTCAACTGGAAATGCTCAAAGCTATAGATATAGGTTTGCAAGTTTTAGATAAATTGGGCGTTGCCTTGTTTATAATTAAAGGCGAGGAAAGCTTTAATTTGGCGTTACCTCAACTTGAAGAACTGGATAATATGCCAGAAATGACAGATGTTTATAAACTGTCAGCAATGCGGATTTTAAAAATTCTCTGTGCTCCTGCTTTTCAGGCAAAACCAGAGATTTTTCCGCAGTTAATATTAACAATGATTAACCTCTGTATTGAATATGGAAATTCTGCTTTATCTGCTTTTGCTTATGGTTTTTATGGCTTATTAATGTCGGGAACTGGAAAGCTAGATGCTGGCTATCAAGCGGGGTTAATTGCTATAAAAATCTTGGAAAAATTCGATGCTAAAGAACTGAAAGCGAAAGTTTATAACCTGTTCAACTCTAATATTAGAACCTGGAAAGAACACGCTATAAATAGTGTTGCGCCACTCCAAGAAGGGGTGCAAAGTGGATTAGAAACAGGTGATATAGAATGGGGCGGATATTGTGCGGCGAATTTTTGTGCTTACTCATTTTTTACAGAAGATAATTTAGAAAATGCGATACAAAAACAAGCTACATATCTTGATTTAGCAATAAAAATCAAGCAAGAAATTCCTATTCATTTCTCTTCTGTTTGGCGACAATTAGGGTTAAACTTCCAAAGTTTAACGGATAATAACTGTTTACTAATTGGAGAAAGTTTTGATGAGTCGGAAATGCTACCTCGATTAATTGAGGCTAAAACTGGAACTGTATTGTTTGTGTTTTATGTTGCCAAAACTATCCTTTGTTACCAGTTTAAAAAACCCGAACAAGCTTTGGAGTATGCTGCTTTAGCGACTGAACAAGCTGGCTCTGCATTTGGTTTTATGCAGGTAGCAATCTTGAATTTTTACCATTCATTAGCTTTGTTATCTAATTATCAGCAAGTTGGTGCGGAAGAACAAAGAAAATATTTAGCATTGGTAGGAACAAATCAAGAACAAATGAAGTTTTGGGCTGTTCACGCTCCCATGAATTATCAACACAAGTATCTTTTAGTAGAAGCAGAAAAAGCACGAGTATTAGGGGAAGTTTTAGCAGCAATGGAACTTTATGATGCTGCGATTCAAGAGGCGAAAGAACAAGGATATAAGCAAGAAGAAGCTATTGCTAATGAGCTAGCAGCAGAGTTTTATCTGGCTCTTGGTAGAGACAAAATCGCTAAAACTTATATGACAGAGGCTTATTATGTTTATATTGCTTGGGGAGCAATTAGTAAGGTCAAAGATTTAGAGAGGAAATATGCACGTTTGATTTCTCGGACAATTAAACAAGAGGTGACTGATATTGCAGCAACTCGGACTTCAAATTCAACTACGGGAAGCGTTACAGCAGTAATGGATTTAGGGATGGTTATTGAAGCTTCTCAAGCAATTTCTGGGGAAATTGTTTTCAGCGGTTTGTTGGATAAGTTGATCAAGATTGTTATAGAAAATGCAGGAGCTCAGAGAGGAATTTTATTGCTTAAGCAAGGTGAGCAATGGGTAGTAGAAGCTAAAGGTATTGTTACTGATGAAGATATTACTGTGTCTCAGCATGGCTACGATTATTCAGAGGAGAATTTACCAACTACAGTAATTAATTATGTGGAAATTACCCAAAAAACTTTGGTTTTGGAAGATGCAACTGTAGCCACAATTTTTGCTAATGATACTTATATATTAGAGAATAAACCAAAGTCGGTTTTGTGTACTCCTGTAATTTACAAGGGTAATTTAATGGGGATGATTCTTTTAGAAAATTACCTTAGTTCGGGAGTTTTTAATGCTCAAAGAGTAGAGATTATTAAAGCATTGTCGGCGCAAATTGCTGTTTCAATTGAAAATGCTCGGATTTATCAGAAAGAACAGGAAAAAAGTCAGTTGTTAGAACAATCTCTCAGTAAGCTACAAACAACTCAAAATCATCTTTTTCAAGTTGAAAAGATATCTAGTTTAGGGCAGATGGTTGCTGGGGTTGTTCATGAGATTAATAATTATGTGAGTTTTATTGCTGGGAATCTTTATCATACGAATGAGTATGTTCAAGATTTGCTAAATTTAGTTGGGCTTTATCAACAGGAATATTCTCATCCTAGCTTAATAATTCAAGATGAAATTGAAGCTATGGAATTGGATTATATAGTTACTGATTTGCCGAAAATCCTCACTTCTATGCAGTTGGGTACTGAAAGGATTAGAGAGGTAACGCAGACTTTACGGAATTTTTCGCGAGTTGATGAGACAGAGAAAAAGTTAGTTGATATTCATGGGGGAATAGATAATACGCTGATTATTTTAGATCAACGTTTGAAGGCTAAGCCAGAACGTCCAGCAATTCAGGTAATTAAAGAGTATGGTGATTTACCTTTGGTGGAGTGTTACACTGGACAGTTAAATCAGGTGTTTATGAATATTTTGTCTAATGCTATTGATGCAATGGAGCAAGAAAATGTTGGGCGAACATTTGCGGAGATTCAGCGAAATCCGAATGAGATTGTTGTGCGGACAGAGTTGTTAAATAGTCAGTGGGTTTCTATCAGTATTAAAGATAATGGGATGGGGATGCCGGAAGCTGTACGAAAACGGTTGTTTGAACCTTTTTTTACTACTAAACCTGTGGGTAAAGGTACTGGTTTGGGTTTGTCAATTAGTCATCAAATTGTGGTGGAAAAACATGGTGGTAGTTTCCAGTGTGTTTCTACTCTTGGGGAGGGTACTGAGTTTATTGTGCGGCTTCCGATTAGGCTGGGAAAAGGTTAAAAAAGAAGGGTTCGCTAACTGCTCCTAAAATTTTACCTAAACCTTTCTAGACCTACTCAAAAGATGTGCTAAACTGCCATTATGAGTAAGCTAACCATATCAGAAGCAGCAAAAATCAAAGGGGTGTCAGTTTCCACGTTGAGAAGGTGGGAAGCCGAAGGAAAACTTACACCCGAACGCACATTGAATGGTCACAGGCGTTATAACTTGGCTCAATTATTAGGAATCAAGTCAGATAA
>NZ_JBHFNS010000060.1:0-27366 GCF_041929135.1 Floridaenema fluviatile BLCC-F154
ATATAAAACACCCCACATCCCTTTTATTGGTATTATGTTTTACCGGTTTTTGTTAAAAACCACAAAAAATTTTGTTATTTTTTTTAAATTTAGTTTGTTGCGCTCCAGCGCTAAATAACGGCGCTTACGCCCAACAACGTACCTGGACTATTGTTCATAGTTTCTTCTCATTTTAAGCCTCAATTACTACTCGTAAATTCCCGCGTTTTTTCGCTACTCGACAAGAAGTGGTATTTCCCGATCGCTGAAATTCCAAATCCAAAAAAGTAGAACCAACTTTCAGGTTTTGCAAATAAAGAGAACCAATGGATTCTGGTAAAGCCGGATCGATAATTCGCAAGCAGTTATTGGGCGCATCTGGAACTAAATTAATCATCATTTGTAGCAACTGAAAAATGCTACCAGTTGCCCAAGCTTGCGGCGAACAAGCCACAGGATAACGCACTGGATCGTTGTCGCCATCGCGTTCGTAACCACAAAAAAGTTCTGGGGGACGTTGATAAGGTTGGACTAAAGTCATATCAATTAAACCTTGGAAAAGTTCCAAAGATTGATCGATTAAACCCAAACTTCTAATTCCTTTTGCAATTAAAGCATTATCATGAGGCCAAACGGAACCAATATGATAACCCATTGGATTGTAAGCGGGAGATAAACTGCTTAAAGTGCGAATTCCCCAACCATTGAACATATCTGGTGCGCGTAATCTTTCCGCGACACTATAAGCTTTTTCGGGGTGAAGAATTCCCAAATCTAAACAATGACCTGGATTAGAAGAAATCCCATCAACTTTGTTACCATCGCCATCTAAAGCTAAGGCACAAAAACCTTGATCTTCTACCCAAAAATCTCGGTTAAATCGCATTTTTAAATCTCTCGCTTCATCTTGCCAACGATCGGCTAAATCCAAGCGTTTTTTCATTTTGGCTATTTCGGCTAATCGCACTTTTGCCGAATAAACATAAGCTTGAACTTCGCATAAAGCTATTGGTGGATTTGCTAATTTACCATCGCGATCGACAATACAATCACCGGAATCTTTCCAACCTTGATTAACTAAACCTCTTTGCGATCGAACAGCATAACGTAAATAGCCTGTTTCTTGGAGATTGCGATCGATCCAATCCATCGCCGCTAACGCATTAGACCATAATTTTTCTAACGTATCTCGATCGGCTGTCCAAGAATAATACTCCGCATAAAGCATCAACCACAAAGGCGTAGCATCCACAGTTCCGTAATAGGGAGTATGGGGAATTTCCTGACAACGCGCCATCTCTCCAAAGCGTAACTCGTGTAAAATTTTCCCCGGTTGTTCGTCGCGCCAATCATTATCTACTTTGCCTTGATATTCAGCTAAAACTATTAATGTTTCCTTGGCAATATCAGGATTTAACATTAAAGTTTGGGAAGCAGCAATCAACGAATCTCGCCCAAATAAAGTAGAAAACCAAGGTACACCCGCCGAAAGTGCGGTAAACTTTTCAAAAGATTGCCGCAGTAAGTAAACGTCTTGTTGGGCGCGATCGATCGCCTGATTAAAAATAGTTTTATCTAAACTAATTTTCGTAGTTTGTTGTACCCAATTTTGTTCTTCCATCAACTCAGCGGCTTTCGCCTGATTGAAAGTAACAGGCGCATTTATTCGGGAAGTTTGGCGATTATTGGTAAACATTTGTAACCGATAACCGATTTTTTCCTTTTGATGAGATGCTAAAGTTAACTCCCAAACTGCTGTGTTACCTTTGAAATAGTCTGGTTGGCGATCGTTAAATTGAATCCGCGACTCCATAATCGCCCCATCCAAACCTTGATAAGCTAAAATTAATTCTCCCGTCTCTTCTTCCCTTGGTTTATCATCTTTAACCGCCCGTAAAAGTCGCCCCCTTTTATCCCGATTAAACCCCCGTACTTCAAACAAATCCACAAAATCAGCATCAAAACTTAAGCTGAGTTGAAAATTCACTTCATTAGTACTATAATTCGATATTTCAATCTGAGAAAATAGCGCCCCATTCAACAGCAATTCTCGCCGAATTCCCAAAGTATCAGGGGGTAAATGATTAGCAACTTTCGGATTTGTACATAAAACCGACAGGGAAAAGCCTTTATTCGCCGTACTATTAAGTAAAACCGGAGAATGTCCATCTATTTGTAATTCTAAGCGACTGAGAAACCGAGTATCCGAACAAAACAAGCCCATACTCGCATTAACATCACTTCGGAAACTAGAAGCGATATTTCCCAAAGTATCTGTCACCAAAAATAAATCATTATCTTTAATTGTCAATGTCGGCTGTGGTTCTTCGTTGAGTACACAAGGCCATTCAACTATTGGTAATTCTTCTACAGGGATAAAAGATTTGCCTTCTAGTTCGATCGTATCCATCATCATCATCAAAAACTAAAAAATCGCCATTCCTGTATTTTAGAAACTAATTACCATTAATGCAGGTAAAATTTAACCATTGAATTCGATGATTTTTTTAAACCACAGAGGCGCAGAGGACGCAGAGATAAGAAAAGGAGCAGTTCACAACTCAAATAGGATTATTATATTAAAGAAACCGTTAACATTAAATTAACAAATCCTCCGCTCAACTATCAAAATTTACAATAACCGAGCCAGAAAAATGCCAGATTCATTAATGTATAGCGAAGATAACTTCGTCGTCCTAGAAACTAATCAGCCAGAACAATTCCTCACAGCCGCCGAACTACTAGAAAAACTAAAAAACATTTTGGCACAGCGACAAAACGATTTACCCAGAGATTTACAAAAACTTTCCACCATAGAAGCACAAGCCCAACATTTACTCAACACCTATTACGAATTCGATTTAGGTCCCGGAGAGTATCTACAATGGTACGCCGTGCGATTGGAGAAATGAAAGGGGCAGAGGGGCAGAGGGGCAGAGGGGCGAAAAGAAAATCTAAAATCTAAAGTCTAAAGTCGAAAATTTCCAGTCCCCAGTCCCCAGTCCCCAGTCCCCAGTCCCCAGTCCCCAGTCCCTAAGACACAATCAAAGATAACTCAATCCGATTATCTTCTGGTTGGTGTAACTCAGCTTTGATGCCGGGGCCAAAAAAACTTTCGATTTTTTCCCGTTGTTGTTCCCATACCTGCATTGGTAGTAACGGCGAGTCAAACTCTAAGACTAAGGTATAAGCACCATTAACTTCCGTTTCTCGTATTCCGGTAACTTGGGGTCTTTTTTCTTCCGTAGGGCTTAAACCTACTTGCGCCAAAGCCCTGTCTAAATGGGCATCTTGTCCATATTTATAACCAGTCAAGTCCTTACGCAGCTTGGTTTGAGTTTTAGTCGCTTGTTGGTTTCGCAGTTCCAGAATATTTGCTGGAGTAGGATGAGAGAAAGGAATAGGTTTTAGTTCTGAACCCTTAAGTGCCAGTCCTCCCAGCAACAGTGGAAACCCGTAAAAAAATCCTACTAAATTCAAAGTAGGATTATCGGCAAAATAGGCGATGAAACCGATCGCGGTTAAAATACTTCCCAGGCCAATTCCTAAAGTTGCTAATGAAGTTTGACGTAACATAGTGTTAGGTAGTTGAATCGGTAATTCTTATTATTCTCTAATTGCGTAGCTCAGGTTACAGTTATGTAACTCTTACCGAACTGCTTACCTGTGGGAGGATTGATTTTTGGTTGACAGCCAAAAAGCTTCTCTACCATTATTGTGATTCAGTATTTTTGATATTTTTAATTACCCAAAACTCCTATGAACCCTAATGGAAATAGCCCCGAAACTCAAGAACGTCAAGAACGTAGCATTCTCGAACAGATTAACTCCCTCAAAAGAGAAGATGAAACTCTTTACAACATACTAGCGGTAGATGTTTGGGCCTTGGCGAAAACAATGGATGAATTTCACCCAGGCTTTTGGGCTGCTTTCATGAAAAATCGGGAAAAAGCATTAAAGCGTTTCATTGCCGAAACAGTGAAAAATAAGCCTACGGATGATGAAAGACCTCCGTTTCTAAGATAGACTTAAACTTACTTATTTGATTAGCACTCTTGAATAGCACTAACTATAAAGATGATCGACCCCCAGACCCTTAAAGAACGCATCTCCGCGATCGAAAGCAAACGCGAAACCTTGTTGCGGCTTTTGGAGCAACCAGATTTAGGCACCCTTAGAATAGATGTTAATCAAGCACTGGAAGAAATAGACGACTTGATCGATGAATTTAAACGGACATTTCCCGAATCGGAAATGATTTAACCGTTTATTTGCATCTTTAAGGCTGAATCTTCATTAGTGGAGTCAGCCTTTTGCCCTTGAGCTAATTCTTTAACTAGCTGAATTAATTCTTTGGTAGCTGTTTCTTTGCTACAGAAGGCATCAAAACTGGATTTTTGTTGTAGAGCTACAGCTTGTCTCTCCTCCATTGCTGAATAAGCAATAATTTGGGTTTGGGGATCGATGCTTTTAATATAGCTGGAAGCACTCCACCCATCCATGACAGGCATATGTAAATCCAGGATAATCACATCGGGATGATGGGATTCCACCATTTTAATCGCCTCTTGGCCGTTGCTAGCTAAGCCAACCAATTGGATATTTTTCTGGCTAGAGAGTGCGAGTTTTAGGCTGAGACGAGTTAGTTCATGATCATCAACCACTAGAACACGGACACTCGATGGATCGTAGTATGACAACATTTCCTCTCAAAGGTTTCTCAACAGTTGGTGTATTATTCCACAAGTTTAAGCTGAATAACGGTTTATTTCCTCTACCATTTGATTGAATCCAACCTAAATTGTTAGTGATTGTTTTTTTAAAGGAATTGTAAAGTCAAAAAATCCCTAGTTCTTGCCAGTCTGAGAGCCGAAAAACTAGACGTTATCTGGTATAGACGGGTAAAGAAGGGATATTTTACAATAATGTTTTTTTTAGATTCTGTCCAGTGAATTCAGATTTTCCCAAATCAGTATAACTAAGGAAAATAATCCGGGAAAACCCGGAATTACAGCCCAGGATATCCCGTATTTTCACGTAGATACTGGGTTTAACTCCCTGGATTGCTAGCCATCTCCATGAGAGTTTTCTGAGCACTTTGCTCTTGGTTATTATCCGATGGACGACGTTGAATATAACTGCCGTCTGATTGTAATTCCCAAGCTTGACGATTGTCGGACAGCATAATTCCTAAAATTTCTTGCAAATCTTTAGTAAGATTTAAGTCTTCCACGGGAGTAATAGCTTCCACTCGGCGATTTAAATTCCGACTCATCCAATCAGCACTACCAATGTAAACTTCTTCCTGACCGCCATTTTGGAAGTAAAAAATGCGGGAATGTTCCAAAAATCGACCCACAATACTAATTACACGGATATTTTCGCTCACCTCTGGGAGTCCAGGTCGCAGACAACAAATTCCCCGGATAATCAAATCAATTTCCACGCCAGCACGGGAAGCTTCGTAGAGTTTAGCAATAATTTGGGGATCTACTAAAGCATTCATTTTGGCGACGATGCGACCGGAACGACCATTTTGGCAATGTTCGATTTCGCGATGGATTAAGGCTACCATGCGATCGCGCAAATTCACAGGCGCAACCAACAACTTCCGATAAGATCTCTGACGCGAATAACCAGTCAAATAATTAAACAAATCCGTCAAATCCGCACCCAACTCTTCCCGACAACTCAACAAACCCAAATCCGTATATAAACCCGCCGTTTTCGGATTATAATTCCCCGTGCCAATATGAACATAACGGCGAATATGATTATCTTCTCGACGCACCACTAAAACTATTTTTGTATGCGTCTTTAAACCCACCAAACCATAAACAACATGAACCCCCGCTTGTTCTAACTTCTTAGCCCAAAGAATGTTATTCTCTTCATCAAATCGCGCCTTAAGTTCCACCAATACTGCCACCTGTTTACCATTTTCCGCCGCAGCAATTAAAGCATTAACAATTGGTGAATCACCCGAAGTTCGATAAAGCGTCATTTTAATCGCCAAAACATTCGGATCGTGCGCCGCTTGCGTAATAAAATGCTGTACCGTAGCCGCAAAAGATTGATAAGGATGATGAACTAATAAATCCCGTTGAGAAATCAAATCAAAAATATTTTCCCCATCCTCACCAATTTCTGCAAGGCGACGAAAACGTAACGGTATCACAGGTGTCCAAGAAGGGTCTTTTAATTCAGGAAGCGGTAATTGCAGAAAAGACATTAAATCTCGCAATCCCACTAAACCATCCACATCATAAACATCATTTTCACTTAAGGATAATTCCTGTACCAAAGTATGTCGTACCCAGTCGGAAGCCGTAGCATCAATTTCCAAACGTACCGCCGAGCCGCCGATGCGACGTTTGCGAAGTTCTTGCTCGATCGCTAACAACAAATCATCCGCCTCATCCTCTTGAATAGCTAAATCCGCATTCCTAGTAATCCGAAAAGGATAACATTCTTGCACATTCATTCCTGGAAACAAAGAAGCCAAATTATGAGCAATTACCTGCTCCAAAGGTACAGCCATCCAAACTAAAGGTTGCGATTCTATTTGTACCTGTAACGCTTCCGGTAACACCACAAATCGAGGTAACATTTGAGGAACTTTTACTCTAGCAAAAAGTTCCTCTTTAGTTTCGGGATCTTGAATCACCACAGCTAAATTTAAACTGAGATTTGAGATATGGGGAAAAGGATGTCCAGGGTCAACAGCCAAAGGTGTAAGTACCGGAAAAATCTGCTCATCAAAATAGTTTTGTAAATAAATTCTTTGCTCCTGATTTAAGTCTACATAATCCAGAATATGTACACCATGCTTTGCCAACAAAGGACGTAATTCTTGCTCAAAATGTTGATGTTGAAGTTCGACTAAAGGGCGCAATCTTTGACTAATGGCTGTTAATTGTTCCTTCGGCGACATTCCATCAGGACTCAACTTAGTTACGTGCGCCTCTAACTGTTCGCGCAAAGCCGCAACTCGCACCATAAAAAACTCATCTAAATTCGAGCTAAAAATTGCTAAAAACTTCAATCTTTCAATTAAAGGTGTTCTTTCATCAAGTCCTTCATGCAAAACTCGATAATTAAATTCCAACCAGCTAAGTTCTCGATTGAAATAATATTGCGGATCTTTGAGATTGATTTCCGTGGTGGTGCTTTTAGTTTTCGTCATAACGAGATATCAAAAAATTAGGTAGTAAGTAAAAGGTACTACGTTAATAGTAGTCACCTTTGGTAACAGTGAGTTATGAACTACTAGCTTTAAATGTTAAATTACTAAAATTTGAAACTTAACACTTCTGCCTGTACTCCTGGATTAAGGGTAGATTACCTTTAATAGGTTAGGGAAAGGTTAAAAGAAAAATGAAGAATAGTAAAGCAAAGAACCAAAGCCTCACGCCTTAATTGTCCAGTACTCACTAAGCTGTTACGCATTTAAATCACTTATTAACGAGTAGGGTGCGTCAGACAGTAAAGCCTATGTAGAAAGGAAAATATCTAAATCTGACGCACCCTACAAGATGACTTTTAAATGCCTAACAGCTTACCTAATTACACTTAACTACCAAATACTTCATTTTCTCTGCCAATCCACCATTCACCCAAGTTCATTAAATCCTGGTGAATATCCGCTAGTTTCTGAGCATACACTTCTGGGGAAAGGTCTGCACGAGTTTCTTCCAGTTTTTTCAGCCGCAGTTGTACCAACAGCCAGGATTTAGAAATGCTGTCTGTGGTTTCTAGATATTGTGCTAGTTCTTGGCTATCCATTAGTGAAACCTTAATTAATTTGCACCAGTTGAGAAGCAGTACCAAAATTTTAAACCAAATAAAAGACAGCCACGTTTTGATTTGTGACTGTCCTCATTTTGTATTTAACCGGGAGACTAATTAAGAAGCTTTAGAGAGGTTCTCTGCTGCAAAATCCCAGTTAACCAAATTATCTAGGAAAGTGGTAATGAAGTCGGGGCGCTTGTTTTGGTAATCCAAATAGTAAGCGTGTTCCCAAACGTCTAAAGTCAGCAGAGGAGTTTGCCCGTGAACTACTGGATTTTCTGCGTTGGGGGTTTTGGTGACTTTCAGTTTGCCGTTTTCCAGTACTAACCAAGCCCAACCGCTACCAAATTGAGTAGCAGCAGCACTCTTGAATTCTTCTTTGAATTTGTCGAAGCTGCCGAAGTCTGCGTTGATTTTGTCTGCTAATGCGCCGCTAGGAGCACCACCGCCACCTGGTTTCATTGATTGCCAGAAGAAGTTGTGGTTCCAAACTTGGGCGGCGTTGTTGAAAATGCCAGTTTTGTTTTCTTTGAATGAGGTAACAACAATCTCCTCTAGAGGTTTGTCAGCGAGTTCGGTGCCTTCAGTTAATTTGTTGAGGTTGGTATTGTAAGCAGCATGGTGCTTGCCGTAGTGGAAGGAAAAGGTGTTGGCTGACATATACGGCTCTAGGGCTGTATCAGCGTAAGGTAAAGCAATTTGGTAGTTCATTGTGTTCTGTCCTCTCTTTTAGCTTTCGGTTTGTGAGCTAGTACACTGCTCAGATCAAACCCAAACTTATGATAGAACTTTATATCAAAAGTCGGAAGAGGGTGGGAGGTGGGGAGGTGGGGGGATGTTTTTAACTTAAAACTTTGTACGGGCGGGTTTTGCTTTAATTATTCGGCTGTGAGTACAGAATGTCTGCTAAACCCGCCCCTACCACTCAAGCGGGTTTTGCTTTAATTATTCGGCTGTGAGTACAGAATGTCTGCTAAACCCGCCCCTACCACTCAAGACTTAAAACTTTTCCCCTTCTGCTTTCTGCCTTCCCGATCGGATAGACTATGTTGACAATGGCAGATTAAGCACGATTCCTGAATCCTCGTTTTGCAAGGGATTATAGATATGGCTCCTGAAACATCACCTTCTGAAAATACTTCTCCTAATTCTGCTTCTGGATCGATTCGAGTTTTGATTGTGGAAGACGATCCGATGATGCTGTTAGGGTTGGAACAGTCGTTGGCGGATCATCCACAGATTAATTTGGTGGGGCAGGCTGAAGATGGTTATTTAGGGGTGCAAGAGACGATCAAACTTCAGCCTGATGTGGTGGTAATGGATATTGGATTGCCAAGACTTGACGGGATTGCGGCGACGCAGCAAATTAAGGCGGCTTTGCCGAAGGTGCGTGTGGTGATGTTGACTTCGCACACGACGGAAACTGAGGTGATTGCGGCGCTTTCTAGTGGTGCGGATGCTTATTGTATTAAGGGTGCAAGTGTGGAACAGTTGTTGACGGCGATCGCAGCTGCTACCGAAGGCGCTACTTATCTCGATCCCCAAATCGCCCGGAAAGTGATTGAGCATCTCAAACCACCCTCTCCGACGGGAAATTTAGCTAATTTATCCCAACGAGAACTAGAAGTCCTAAAGTTAATGGTAGAGGGTTACAGTAATCCTGAAATTGCTGAAGCTCTCTATTTAAGCCCGAATACGGTGAAAACTCATGTTCGTGGCATAATGAACAAGCTGTCGGTTGACGATCGCGTTCAAGCAGCTGTTGTAGCTCTACGTGCAGGAATTGTCTGACTATGTGGAAGCTTTTCAGTGTCTTAATTTCTTGCCTATGTTTTAGTAATACCCTATTGCCACAGCTGGTATTGGGAGTAGAGGCGCAGGGGCGCAGGGGCGCAGGGGCGCAGGGGGGAGAAAAGTTCTTAACTCAAAACTTTCTTTCTAAGTCAAAACTCAGAACTCAGAACGCAAAACTCTCCGAGTTCCCAGTCCCCAGTCCCCAGTCCCTAATCCCTAGCCACTTAATGGCGCAAAATCCTGCACCGCCGCCGCCGAATCTGCCACCGAATCTGCCACCCAGAAATTTAGAACCGCGACCAAATACCGATCGCTTTATCCAACCTGCACCATTAATCCCACCAACTACGCCAGATCCCCAAACACCTGTTTTAGAAACGCCGCCACCAACACCCACTCAACCTGCACCACCAATTAAAATTCAAGTGCAGAAAGTTGAGGTAACAGGTAATACGATTTTGAGTGATGAAATTAATGCAATTGTTAAACCTTTAGAAGGTAAAGAATTCACGATTCAAGAATTAGGAAAAGTTGCTGATGCGATTACTCAACTTTATGTGGAACGTGGTTATATTACTTCGCGAGCAGTGTTGCCAGACCAAAAAATTACTGATGGCGTGGTGCGATTTTTAGTAATTGAAGGCAGTTTAGAAAAAATTGAAATTGAAGGAAATCGTCGGTTAAATGATTCTTATATTCGCAGTCGAGTGCGCTTAGGAGTTGGTAAACCTTTAAATAGTGCTGAGTTAGAAGATCAATTAAGATTATTGCGGTTTAATCCTATATTTAAAAATGTTGAGGCTAGTTTACGTCCGGGAAATGAACAGGGACAAAGTATTTTAGTTGTCAGGGTGACAGAAGCTAGTCCTTTTACTGGTTCGACTTTAGTAATTGATAATTATTCGCCACCTAGTATTGGTTCGGAAAGATTTGGGGGTAATTTTTTTGTACGTAATGTTAGCGGAATTGGCGATACTTTTTTTGCTTCTTATTTTCGCTCAACTACTGGCGGTTCTAATGTTTTAGACTTTTCTTATACTGTGCCAATTAATGCGATGGATGGCACTTTGCAGTTACGGGCTGCACCGAATTATTATCAAGTGACTGAGGCGGAGTTTAAGGATTTAGATATTAGTGGGAATTCGCAACTTTATGAGTTTAGTTATCGGCAACCGTTAATTCGATCGCCTCGTGAAGAATTCGCTTTATCTGTGGCTTTTGCTCATCGTCGGGGTCAAACTTTCTTGGATGATGACCCGTTTCCTTTCGGTTTTGGCCCCGATGAAGAAGGCAGAACTCGCACTAGTGTAATTAGTTTTGGTCAGGATTATATCCGGCGAGATGTGCAGGGGGCGACGGCTTTGCGATCGCTTTTTAGCTTCGGAATTGGCGCTTTTGATAGCACAATTAATCCCGATCCAATCCCCGATGGACGCTTTTTTAGTTGGCTCGGTCAAGTCCAAAGAGTCCACAGAATTAGTAATAGCAATATCTTAATTTTACAAGCAGATTTGCAACTCACACCAAATAGTTTATTACCATCTCAACAATTTGTAATTGGCGGGGGTCAATCGATTCGGGGATATCGGCAAAATGCCCGTTCTGGTGATAACGGTTTTCGCATTTCTATCGAAGATCGAATCATTTTAAGTCGCGATAAAACCGGGAGAGAAATCTTTCAATTAGCACCATTTGTAGATTTTGGTACAGTTTGGAATCACCCAGATAATCCTAATGCTATTCCCAGTCGGAGATTTTTGGCTGGGGCGGGTTTAGGTGTATTATGGGAACCAATTCCCGGATTAAATTTGCGAGTTGATTACGGCATACCTTTGAGCTATATTCGCGATCGGGGAGACAATGCCCAAGATCGCGGTTTTTACTTCCAAGTTTTTTACCGATTTTAGTGATAAATTACCAATAACAAATGACCAATAATCACCAATCAATCATATAATCTTGAGCGTGATCTGTAATTTTAAGCAAATATGGATTTAAAGTCCCTGATTCGCGATATTCCTGACTTTCCCAAACCGGGAATTTTGTTTCGAGACATCACTACCTTACTGCGAAACCCTGATGGATTGCGTCATACTGTTGATACTTTGACCCAACAGTGCAAAGACAGATTCGATAAAATTGATTATGTGGTGGGGATGGAGTCTCGCGGTTTTATCTTCGGAACACCCTTAGCTTATCAATTGGGTGCTGGTTTTATTCCCGTCCGCAAACCAGGAAAATTACCCGCAGCAGTTTGTCGTGTGGAATATGAATTAGAGTACGGTGTAGACCGTTTAGAAATGCACGAAGATGCTTTGGGGGAAGGTTGCCGAGTTTTAATTGTCGATGACTTGATTGCTACTGGGGGAACCGCAGCTGCAACAGCACAATTAGTACAGCAAACAGGTTCAGAATTGCTTGGTTTTGCTTTTATCATTGAACTACAAGGTTTAGGCGGACGAGAAAAACTTCCTGATGTACCAATTTTGACGTTGATTGAGTACTAAATTTAGTGCAATAGTGCAGCAAAGCAGAAATAACTAATAAGTTGAAAACCAGTAAATAATTCGACGAAAAAGTGTTTTTCTCTTCTGTCCTCTGCCTTCTTGCACTAGTCACTTTTTTGAGGTAAAAAATGAGTTCTGCTAAAAGTTCTTCGGTTGTGAGAAGCTTTAATTTTGTGGGGGATAAACTATTAAGGTTAGTTCCCTCGCAAGAGACAGCTTTGTATGTACTGAAGCGATTATTGCAGGCGGCGCTAACACTTTTATTGGCATCAGCTTTAAGTTTTGCCATTATTCAATTAGCACCGGGAAGTTACCTGGATACTTTGCGCCAAAATCCCAAAATTTCCCCCGAAAGAATCGAAGAATTAAAAATGCAGTTTGGGTTAGATAAACCTTTAATTGTGCAATATTTTTTGTGGTTGTGGGGGATTATTTCTCGTGGGGATTTTGGCATTAGTTTTGCTTATTTACGTCCGGTATCTGAATTGTTGTGGGAAAGAGTTCCGGCTACTTTATTGTTAGCGATCGCATCTTTAATTGTCACCTGGGGAATCGCTATTCCTTTAGGAATTGTTGGCGCAGTTCACCAAAACCGTTTGTTAGATAAAGTTTTGCGGGTAATTAGTTACGCCGGACAAGCAGTTCCCACTCTAGTAATGGGTTTATTACTGCTAACTTTTGTTCAGAATATCTCACCTTTATTTCCTGTAGGAAACATGACCAGCATTAATCATGCTGAATTCACTCCCTTGGGCAAAGTGTTAGATATTGCTTGGCATTCTGTTTTTCCAGTCCTAGCTTTAAGCATTACTGGTTTTGCAGGTTTACAACGCATTACCCGTGGCGAATTATTAGAAGTTCTGCGCCAAGATTATATCCAAACAGCACGCGCCAAAGGTTTACCAGAAAACCGAGTGATTTATGTTCACGCTTTGCGAAATGCCATTAATCCATTAATTACTTTATTGGGTTTTGAATTCGCTGGATTATTAAGTGGTTCTTTTATTGTCGAGAACTTCTTTAATTGGCCCGGTTTGGGAAGGTTGATTTTACAAGCAGTAACAGCTAAAGACCTTTATTTAGTAATGGCAAGTCTCATGTTAGGTGCAGTCATGCTAATTGTTGGTAATCTTTTGGCTGATTTAATGTTGAAAAGTGCCGACCCTCGAATCAAGTTGGAAAATCTTAATTAGTTCACTTTGGTACTAGGTAGTTGGTTGGAAAAACTCAGGACGATCGAAAATCTCTTTATGGGTGCGGTGAATCGAAAATCATTTGACCAACTACCAACTACCAATTACCAATTTTTGCTATGTTCTCTCAAGTTTATTACGTCATTCGTTCTACAACTGATGGTCGTTATTTAGTCGCCCATCCAGAAATCAATTCCGAAACAACAAATTCCACAGGTTATTTGTTAATCTTTTCTCAAGATTTTGAGGCATTAAGTTACTTAAATACTCATGGTAAAGATGTGGCAAATCGCTTCGCCGTTGAATCTGTTCCCGGAAGTCAACTGAAAAATCTGCTAAAACGCTGGGGTTTTGCGGGCGTGGGGGTGGTGCGTGACCCGCTTTTGCCAACTATTGAGTTTTTTGCTCAAATTTAACGCTATTGCTCTCTATTCCTTCTGGTTGAGTTTGAATGAAGATTTTCATCGATCCAGATATATCTAGCTATAGATGCTAGAGCGAGAAAAATATGAGCAAATAGTAGGAGGTTGTTGAAATGAGCTTTGTTTAGCGATTATCAATAACTGCCTGTTAAATTTTAGCTTAATTAGAGAGGAGAAGCCTACTATGCGCTTTATCAATTTTAATCTTGCCAATTTACTCCGCCGCGTTCGGTTTTTCGTAGCTGCTTGTGTCTGTGCTTTGCTGCTAGTAGCTTATGCTTCACCTGCTTACAGTGCTACTTCTAACCCCAGAGAAGGTGAAGCTAATTTGTTAGAAATTGAAGGGAAATCTCAAGATGCCATTTCTACTAAAAATCCCTCAGATTTCGGTTTACATAAACAAGTCAAGGAAACCAATCCAGGGTTGAATGAAATCCAGGGAACTGCTGACGCTGATAAGATGAAACGCCCAGAAAATACTGCACGTAATACGAAGTCTGTTGAACAAATTATTGGCAACACTTTGGAAAAAGCTACTGGTGAAAAGTAATCCCAAAATTTAAATAGAATCAAGCAAGAATATATTTTATTTCCTTGCTGTAGAAAGTAGAAAAGGGTGGGCTGGTTGTCTACCCTAATTTTTTTGGAGGTTTCGGACTCGAAAAGTTAAATAAGTCAAAAGGCAGATGTGCAATAAATAAACACAGATCAAAATTCAAAAAACGTGCTGGAAAAAATCGATTTTCCCCAGTAAAATGTGAATTGATTCAAAAAATGGGTAGTATTATCTACTCTATTTTCAAATTCCAGCTAAAATACTGAGGATGCCGGAATGAGCAAACGCGCAGATTATCGCTTTCCAGATCGAGTGTTGATGGCAAGTTCATCGGCTTCCCCTAAACCAGCGTTAGCATTTAGTGATGCGATCGCACTAATAATAGGTATTGTAATTGGTGCGGGGATTTTTGAAACTCCCGCTTTAGTTGCGGCTAATGCCGGAAGTTCGCCTTTAATAATTTTGCTGTGGTTAATTGGCGGCGCAGTATCTTTTATTGGTGCTTTATGCTGGGCAGAATTAGCTACAACTTATCCTGATGCTGGGGGCAATTATTATTACTTGCGTCGGGCTTTTGGGAAGAATGTCGCCTTTCTCTTTGCTTGGGCGAGAATGACGGTAGTTCAAACTGGTTCTATTACTTTGTTAGCATTTATTTTTGGTGATTATGCTACTCAGTTGTGGAAGTTAGGTGATTATTCTTCCTCGCTTTATGCGGCAATAGTAATTGTTGCTTTGACGGCTTTAAATATTGTCGGAGTTCAGCAGGGAAAGTGGACACAAAACTTGTTAACTTGGGCTAAAGTTTTGGGTTTGGTATTAGTAATACTTTGCGGTTTATTTCTAACTTTTCCTGTGGAAGAAGCGGCAAATTCGGGAGAAAGAACCTCTGGTTCTTGGGGGTTATCCATGATTTTTGTATTGCTAACTTATGGCGGTTGGAATGAAGCGGTTTACATTTCGGCTGAGTTGCGAAATGTCCGGCAAAATATGGTGCGATCGCTATTAGTTAGCATCAGCATAATCACCGCGATTTATCTGTTAATTAATTTCGCCTATCTCCAAGGTTTAGGTGTTACAGATATGGCGAATTCTCAAGCAGTAGCAGCAGATTTAATGCGAAGGGCAATTGGTAAACCTGGGGCAATATTTCTGAGCGTATTAATTGCTATTTCTAGTTTAGGAGCAATTAACGCGACGATTTTTACCGGGGCGAGAACTAACTATGCTTTAGGGCGAGATTTTTCTGTATTTAGTTTTCTGGGAAAATGGCAAACTAAAAACAATAGTCCGGTGAATGCTTTAATAGTGCAAGGTGCGATCGCTCTTTTCCTAGTTTTATTAGGTACTTTGACACGCAAAGGCTTTCAAACAATGGTAGATTACACCGCCCCAGTATTTTGGTTCTTCTTCCTCCTCACCACAATTTCTTTGTTCATTTTACGTTGGCGAGAACCAGAAACTCTTCGACCATTTCAAGTTCCTTTCTATCCTGTAACCCCAATAGTTTTTTGTTTAATTTGTGGTTATTTACTTTACTCTAGTCTTGCTTATACTGGAGTCGGCGCATTAGTCGGAGTAGCAATGGTAATCATTGGCGCACCAATATTAATTTGGCATAATCGTCAAAGAGTTTGAGCAAAATTAGTTCATCAAATCAGGAGTAAAAAATGCAGTTGCAACCAATTAAACTGTTACTAATTGCTGGTGTTAGTATTAGCGGTTTACTATTTGCTGGATGTACTCAACCTGCTCAGAAAAGTGACCAAGCTAAAGCAGAAGTAAAACAACAAACACCCAATGTTATCGCTCAATTAGCAGTACCAGAAAAAGATGTACCTTTCGTACCAACACCAGAAATAGTTGTAGCAGAAATGCTCAAACAAGCCAAAGTTGATAAAAACGATGTACTTTATGATTTGGGTAGTGGTGATGGCAGAATTGTAATTACAGCAGCACAAAAATTCGGCGCGAGAGGCGTGGGAATAGACATCGATCCCGAATTAGTGAAAAAAAGTCAAGAAAATGCTCAAAAAGCGGGAGTAGCTGACAGAGTAAAGTTCATGCAACAAGACTTATTTAAAACCGATCTCAGCGAAGCAACAGTTGTCACTCTTTACTTACTTCCTGATGTAAATTTAAAACTTCGCCCCAAATTACTTTCGGAATTAAAACCTGGTACAAGAGTGGTTTCTCATAACTATGATATGGGTGAATGGAAACCAGAAAATGTGGTAAAAGTTAAAGGGCCAAGATATGAACACACTGTTTATTCTTGGGTAGTTCCGAAAGAAATTCCCGCGAATTTACGTCCGACACCTGCAACTACTCCAACACCTCAATAAAGTAGGGTATGTGACGGCATTTCTTTAATATTTCTCATTTTAGGAATTTCGCCGTCACGCACCGCCTTTAGGTAAAATTAATTTAGTAAGAATAATGTTTATAGAAGACAGAGATATCAACGCCACTTAAGCGAGTTACTGAGTTAACGATTTTAGTAGTCGGTGAATTGGAAGTTTAAGGATTTTTCAGATAACTCTCTCTCAGGTAGATGTAACAAACTGTAACGATGTTCGAGAATCGTAGATATTGAGACGAGAACGAACAAGATTCATGATTTCCAATATTGAGGCTAAACCAACAAATCAATTACTACCTACAGAGTACGATCGCGCCGAGCAAAAATTCATTCAACTGCTGGAAACAGAAGATTTAGACAGCAAACTAGCTGCACAGTTAGTCAGCGCCAGTGAATTTGAAAAAGCCCTGAATCAAGCAATTGAAACTGCTTACATAAAAGCAACTGAAAATGATTCAGCACATCTCTTTTTGCAGCGCATTCTCTATCGAATTAATCGTTTAAAACTGTTTTGGTATGATGATTTGCGGCACTACACTAATGAGCGATCGCTTTACTTAAAAAAAGTACTTGACCAAATCGAGGAAGCTTGGCAAAAGTGGGAAACAGCACAATTCGATTTAGAAGAATATCAACAAATAGATGATATTAAAAAAGCACTGTGCGATCGCTTTAATGCTGATGTCGATCCTCCAGTGTCTGCGGATGATTTATTTTATCGCGATCGCGTCACCGAAACAGGTTATCGGCGTTTGATTGCGATCGGATCTCTCGATGGCTTAGTGGAAGCAAGTCAACTTTCCCGCACTCTCGGCGGAGTCGGTAACGAAGTCCATTCCGTATTAACACGATTACTAATCGAAGAATACGGTGGTGGTCGCCTTCACCGCAAGCACTCTTCCCACTTTACAACTATGCTGGAAGAACTAGGAATGCTCTCCCGACCAGAGGCATATTTTGATTTAGTTCCTTGGCAACTTCTAGCCGTAATTAATCATAGTTTTCTGCTAACTGAACGCAAACGCTACTTCCTGCGCTACATTGGCGGACTGCTTTACGGAGAACTTTCCGTCCCAGCCACCTTCCGCAACTACCAAGCCGCTGGCGAACGACTAGGATTATCAACAGCAGCGATGAGTTATTGGAATCTACACATTAAAGTAGACGAACTGCACGGTCGCTGGATGTTAGATGATGTTGCTTTACCACTGGTAGAACAGTATCCCGCTGATGCTTGGGAGTTAGTTTTTGGTTACGATCGACAGCGGTTTTTGAGCGATCGGGCTGGCACTGCCGTAACCAAATCAGTACGCCAAGCCGAACAATTATAAATAGTGTAAGGTGCGTTATGTTATCACTAACGCACCATCTCACAATCTTTAAAAAAACTACAAACTAGTCATTAACTTGACTAACTCAGTAGATAAATTACCTGAAGAAACCGACTCTTTTGTAAATAAAACACCTGCCAAAAGGTAGATATTTTTTGAGTAAAAAGCCCGGTTATTTCGGCGTAATTCTTGAATTCTGTCTTTAACCTTTGGTTCAGAGCTATAATACCCAAATTGTAGAGGTGAAATAGCGAAATCGGAAACCACGTAATCATTTGCTAGAGCATAGTTAACTAATCCTTGTGGATTTGAATAACTAGAAACTAGAACTAAGACATTTTGATAGTTTAAAGACAAAAGCTTTTTAGTAACAGTAATTCCCTCGATTCCTCCGTGTAATAAGGGTTGGTAAAGTTTGTTATCTAATGCTGGAAGATAGGGCGGATTTGATACAAGATAAGTGGCATCAGGTTTAGCAGCATCAAATAAGCAACGATTGTGGATGATATAGCGATCGCCCAACTGATACTCTTTAATTTTTGACTCGGCAACTTGACAAGCTAAACTATTAAGCTCAAATCCATGTATAATTCCGTCAAATTCGCTTCTCAGCAATGACTTAATAACTGGACTCCCATCCCCAGAACCAAATTCTAAAATCGATTCCGAATTAACACAATTCTGCAAAACTAATGTTTCTAAGCAGTGGGAATAAAAATGGGATTCTTCGGGACAAAAGAAAACATCTTTTAACGGCTGAGAAGTGGTAAGCATACATCTCTTAAATAAGGAACTATACAAAACTTAATTTGTAAGTAATGTTACCAACATCTATCATGGGAACTATAAGTATATATTCCTCCTTAGTTAGATGAAAATTAGTTAGATGAAAAGATATGTAATTTTTGGATTTGCGATCGGAATAACAAGATTTTTGCCGAAGAAAATTTTTCCTCTTACTTGGAAATTTCATCGGGAGTTTCTACTAATAATGGAGTTTTGTTTTCTGGATCTGAATGTATCCAGAGAGCAATCATACCTGCGATCGGGATTGACAGAAAGATTCCTAATAATCCAGCGATTCGTTCACCAATAAACAAAGCCAAAAATAGAAGAACTGGATTTAATTCTAGTGCATCCCCCATAACTTTAGGACGTATATAATTATCTTGAATTTGAATTAGCACAATGGAGACAATCAACACTCTCAGAGCTACCGCGATACCTTGAGAGGCAAATACTAAAAAAGTAACTACTATGACTCCCAGAGTTGCGCCAATCCCAGGAATTGCATCAATTAAGCCAATAATAATTGCCAAAATTAGGGAATATTCGACTCCTAAAAAGGGATAAATCAAAAGAGTAGTAGTTGAGAGAAACAACATTAATAGTAATTGTCCGCGGATAAAGCCGAGAAAGCTTTTTTCAAAAGTGATGGCAAAGCGATCGCGATAAGCTTCTGGGAGAAATTTTAGACCAGAACGCCAAAGTTTACCGCCATCAATTAGCATATATAAACTAATAACTGCCCCAAAAACTCCGATAAAAACGCTGGAAAAGATGCTTTGCAAAATGACTAAACCAGTTGCCAAACCTGTTTTTAAAGTATCAACTACTTTGCCGATATCTACTTGTTTCAAAACATCCCGAAACGGCAAAGAGTTTTGCTGATTTAGGACATCTCCGATATCAGAGATTAAACTTTGTCCCTGACTTAGTACTTGCAATCCAACGATCGCAATCAACCCAGTTAATAGGATAATTGCGCCAATAAAGGTAATGGTAATAGCCGCTGCTCTCGGCATATAACGTGATAGCAAAACTACCGGATAATTTAAGAGAGCGGCAAAAATAGCTGCGGCTGTAAAAAGAGCGATCGTACTGTAGAAATAATTAATCAAAATGACAGTAATCCAACCACAGCCAAACAGCAAAATGTACCGTAAAAGAGTAGAGTTATTGAGGTTTTGCCACCAATGAGATGATGACTGAGGTAATAACGGTGGGCGCATAAAGAGTAAAAAAGATAATTTTACTGAAACGGACTAATTTTGATATCTAAAAAGCGATCGAGTAAAGCATTCCTCCAGGCAAACCGCAAAACAACAGCCCAGATTAAGGCAACTAAACCAATCCCTAAATAATGAATGAAATCAAGAGGATAAATTTCAAAAAAGTTCCGCGAAAATGGCACTGCCAAAATCAATAAATAAACTAATAAAACATTACCAGCCAATAAAGAGTAACGCAAATCTCGGCTTAAAGGTTCACCACCTACAAATACAGTTGTTGGTGGTTTGAGGAATGGTAGTAAAAGTAATCCGGCAAACACCTGCATTGTGATTAATGCTGTTTCAGCAATTCTTTGTGCTCTCACAATTTCCGCAACTGTAATCAAGTTTCCGATTTCTTCTACAGGAATTTCACCTCTAAACCATTGCAAAATAGGTGTAATGTTTTCTGCCAAAAAGAAGAGATAAACCAGAATACTTGCCAAAGATAAAGTTAGTGTGGCGGGTAGAACAAAGTGTAAAAATGAATCTCCTTGAATCCCTTTTGGTTTGCGAGGTTTTGCCCATAAGGTGACGAAAAAGGGTGGAATGCCGACAGTAAGAAAAGTGACGATCGTCCCAGTTTTAATACTAAAAGGAAATGACAAAGTAATCATGCCAATAGCAACGATCGCAAAAATAAAAGAAAAGATTCGCACCATAAACAACTTACTAATATCAGCAACTCCATTGCGAATTCGTTGTCCTTCGAGGAAAATTTTCGGGAGGACGCTAAAATTATCATTTAGTAATACAATATCAGCCACACCGCGAGTTGCTTGAGAACCACTTTCCATCGCTACGCCTACATTTGCTTGTTTGAGTGAAAGCACATCATTTACCCCATCACCCATCATGGCAACGTAGTGATTTCGAGATTGCAAACTTTGGACTAATTTAGCTTTTTGTTCTGGAGTAATCCTGCCAAAAATTGTACTTTTTTCCGCAGTTTGGGTAAAAACAGCATCATCCATTTCCGCTAATTCTTGTCCTGAAACAGCAATAATGTCATTACTTAAACCAGCTTGTTTTGCCAACGCCGCTACAGTTGCAGGATTATCACCAGAAATAACTTTGACTTGAATTCCTGCTTGACGAAATCCGGCTAAAGTTTGATAGGCATCCGATCGCAATTCATCGCCAAAATAAAGAATTCCCCAAGGTTCAAGATTAGGCGGTAACTCTGGATTTCCGGCTGAATCTTGCAATTCTGTAACAGTGGAACTGTAGGCAAATAAGAGAACGCGCAATCCTTTTTGAGCACCTTCTTGAATGTAATTTTGAATGTTTTCAGGAAGTGACATTGCATTGTTTAAAATCTCTGGAGCACCCAGGATGTAAACTCCTGGTGAATCTGCAAAAGCGATCGCACTCCACTTATGCGCCGAACCAAAAGGTACTTCAATTTTCACTGGGCGTTTTTCGGCAGGTAAAGCATTAATAATTGCCTCATTAGTTTTGTTGCTAGTAGAGACACTGGCAGCATAATTGCCCAAAATTAGTTCTAGCTTGGTGCGCTCGATCGCGATCGGATAAACTGTTTGCAAATTAATTCGATTTGTAGTTAGAGTGCCCGTTTTATCCAAACACATCACATCTACATTACTAATAGATTCCACCGCATTTGCTTGTTGTACTAAAGCACTTTTTTCCGCAATTCGTACAGCCCCCAAAGCATAAGAGAGGGTAATCATAAAATATAAACCAATGGGTACTAAACCAACAATTACAGCAATGTTTTGGATACCTACAGTAATCGAAGTTACGCCTAAAAACATTCGTAAAGCTGTAATTGTACCCAGGACGATCGCCACACCTAACAACAAACGAATCATCATATTGATATTACGTTGCAAAGGTGTCAAAACCTTGCGAAACTTCCGCGCTTCAGCAGTCATTTTACTAGCAAGACTTTCAGCGCCAACTTTTTCCGCTGTATAAAAAGCAGTACCAGTGACACAAAAACTACCAGAAAAAACTCGATCGCCCGCCTGTTTACCAATCAAATCAGATTCACCCGTCAGCAAAGATTCATCTACTTTAATATTGCCCTCACCAACAACAGCGCCATCAACCACAATCTGATCGCCCGGACGCACTACCAACACATCACCAACAACAATTTCTGCTGGATCGATTTCCCTTTCTTGCCCTTCCCGAATCACGCTAGCTTTTGGGCGAGTAATCAAAGCAATTTTATCAAGTTTCTGTTTTGCCCGAACTTCTTGAATCAGGTTAATTACCACATTCAACAAAACAACAAAGGCAAGTACTAGCACATCACTAGCACGTCCTAGTGCAATCAGCACCAGACTCAGGAAAAAATACGCACCATTAATGAAAGTGAACAGGTTATCCCGCAAAATTTCCCGGTAGGTGCGACTGGTTTGAATTGAAATATCATTTCCTTTTCCAGCTGCACGACGATTACCCGCTTCTTGATTTGTTAGTCCTTGAATTTGACTTTGGGTAGATTGCATGATTTCCAATTAATCAGGTGACTGCTGCCAATATGGTAATAGTATGCAACATTATTTCTTTTTTTAGAATAAAGGCGATCGCAATTCTTCGGGAGCATCCCATTTTGATAAATATATCTGTAGGGGCGAAGCATTCCGGTAGTAAATCTCTGTTTTTAATCAATAGCTTATCTACCGGAATGCTTCGCCCTTACAAAATTGGGATGCTCCCAATTCTTCTGCTTCTTGGGAAATCTCCAAGTCGCTGCTAATACCAATTCTCTGTAAAATTGCACTTAATCATAGCCTCTCCCTGTAGACAGGGAGGGGTTGGGGGTGGGGTGAATTAAGCGCATCTTCATAGGTAATTGGTATAATAAACTGTTATCTATACGATCGAAAATTGGTTTAACAATAGAGAAATATTGAGGATGGTTTTCAATGTAAATATCAGGCAAGATAGCTAATCCGGTATCACTATTTAAAAAAGAGTGTCAAACGGGAAATAGCAATTCAAGAAAATTTTAGGGGGTTGAGGCTATGACCACCCAACACTGAATTCAACGGAGAGGGTGGGATTTGAACCCACGATGACGTTGCCGCCATAGCGAATTTCGAGTCCGCCGCATTCAACCACTCTGCCACCTCTCCAAAGGCAAGCATAGATCATTATATCATTATTTCTCAATTTTATAGCAACACATTGTAACCTTCTGTCAATTCCAAAGTAGTTTCAAACGTCCCACTCGGTTTCCACTGAACTGCACCATCTTTACCAGTAACGAACATCTTAATTTTGGCTTGATTCACATTTGCCAAAGTTTCTAAATCAACCTCATCCGCAGAGACAATCACTACTTTTGGTTGTACCACCTTTAACAACTCTGCTGTAATTCGTTTTCCCGATGTCCAAAGAACATCAACTTTAGGGAACTTTTCCGTAATTAACAACTGTTTTTGTTCATCTGCTTTTAACGATCCGATGAATAACCAATTTTGTCCATCAATTAAAAGTTGTAACATTGGGGCTTCGGAATTAATTAATCTAGTCAAAGTTGTGCCAAAAGTCATTATCTGACCTAAAGTTAAAGGTTGATAATTCCCGTGACGTACTTGCACAATCTTTTGAATTTCTGTTTGTCCCGGATAACCATTTTCAGCCGATGAATTACTGTAGAAGTTAGCAATAGGTAAATGTCCCAAAATTGTTAACCAACCACTTCGATCGTCATTTATCGTATCAGTAGCGATCGCCCAATCAATTTTATTCACTCCTTGATGCTGTAAAAACGGAATAATGTCATATCTTGCCGTACTCGCATCACCACTATTAACTAAAGTTACTTTTCCCTTATCTTGAATTACTAAAATAGGTTGTTTACCCGATTCTAAAATAGTTGCTTGAAACAAAGCAGTTTGCGTTTGCCAAACCGGAATTACAATCAAAGTTACTGCCAACAAACCAGCAAACCACCAATAATTTCGCCACCAGCTAAACAAGCAAACTAAAGCAATTAAAATATATAAAACTAATAGCTGATATTGAGAAATTGCCCCTACCGCTACCGAATTTCCTGGTAACTCATAAAAGAATTCTACCAACGAAATCAGCCCATGAGTAGGGTAATAAAGGAACCAAGCAAGTGAACCACCTGCGATCGGCCAAAGCACCCCCAAAACTGCACTAATAAAGCCGCCAATACTGAGAATAGTTACAAATGGTGTAGTAAGTATATTGATGGGAATACTATAGGGAGAAATGATTTTAAAAACATACAATTGTAAAGGCAAAGTCCAAATAGAAGCAGCAATAGGAATAGCGATCGCTGCTGCCAAAACAGGTGGCATCCAATCCAACCTTTTAATAATTGCTGGTACTGTTACCAACAATCCTAAAGTTGCCAAAAAACTCAATTGAAAACTTAAATCCCAAATCCAAGTAGGATTCAAAAGTAGTAAAAAAGTAGCAGCAAACAACAAAGAACCGATCGGCTTAATTTTCCTTTGTAACAATGGCGCAATTAAAGCCGCCGCCCCCATAATCACTGCCCTTAATATAGGTGCTTGTGGCCCAGTCAAAGCCATAAAAATTCCTAAAGCGATTACTCCAGCGATAAATTGCGATCGTACAGATAATCCTTTAGTTAACAATAAAACCACATATAAAATTAACGAAACCTGAAAACCTGAAGCCGCCAAAGTATGAGCCAAACCAATTCGAGTAAACTGATCTTTAAGTTCCACAGGTAGATACAAATTAACCGATTGACTACCCAAAACCATCGCACTCACCAAAGGCCCTTCAGGAAAACCTAAACCGCGAGTATGAGAACGAATAATTCTTTGTCGAATCGCCCACCAACCAATTTTCGGCCCTTTTTCCTCAGTCAAAAACTCAACTTTTCGCCCTGACAAACCAGCAAAAGAACCTTCTTGCGCTAAATAAGTCCGAAAATTAAACCCACCAGGATTACTAACTAATTTAGGTTTATACAACCTACCCATCACCGCAATTCTTTGATTAGGATGTAACCCAGTTGCTTGCAACAAAGGCACAGTTACATATAATTTTCCCGAAACTGGTTTACCCAAATCTATTGGGCCATCTTTACCAATTACCTCATTCAGTTGACTTACTTGAAACCAAAATTGTGCCCTTCTAGTGCGAGTCAGGCGAGGCATACTTTCCACCGTACCCCTAACTGTAACTAACTGTTCCATAGCACCAGTTTCCCGGCTAATATCATTAGTTGCAGGTCTTGGTACCCTCGCCTGAAAATATAAAGCCGCTGCTAATCCCACCACTCCAGCTACTAACCAAATCCAAGGTTTTGGCCCTTTGCGCCAAAATCGAGGCACAACTAGCGTTGCTACAATTCCTAAAATTAGTACAGCAAATCCTCCCCAAGGAAAAGGAAATATTGTAGATAGCAACCCAACGATATAGGCTAAACAAAGAATAAAAGCAATATTGGCTGAATTCATGGAAAAAGTTAAGTTTTAAATGGACAAACCCAATTTGAATCCCAACACTGTATGAAGAAATAACAAACACAGCGCAGCACTTCCCAGATAAGCATGAATTGTGCGAAGTGCGGATTTGTTACCTCCAAACTTACTAATAGAAATCGCACCATTAATGCCCAGCAAAATCAACACAATTGAACCCGTCCAAAAATGAGGACTTTCCAAAATTGGCTGATGTTGCATTACTAAGGATAGCAGCCCCCCAGTGTAGCCCAGCGCCAAAAATAAAAACATCCAAGGTGCTAATTTACGATGTTGACACTCCTCGCCCTAAAAGTGCGAGGATTCTTGGTTCACAGACTCGCCATAACCTAGCAGGATGGCTCCAACTAGGCTAGAGGGCAAATCTCCCCAAGCTTTAGATCCGGTATGCCCTACCGTACTTAATGCTAATTTCAGGATATTAATTGCGGCGGTCAGAAAGACTTTTTATGCCAGTTTCTCGATCGGCAACTACTCGTCCTCGCCATCCTGCTAATCCGACAAAGCTACCCATTACTAAAGATAACGATCGCCATCATTGCTGGATGTCCCCAATGTTCGATCGGTTCAGGAATACCCAATCCTCTCAATTGTGCCGCAATAGGTTCTAAAAGCTCATTCAGATTAGTCATATATCCTAACTATCCCATCAATAATTAATGGTGAGCAGCTTGGGTAAAATTTTTCCCGCTTACTTCACCAAATAATTAAGATACCAGTTCCACAGGTGTTTGCAGAGATGGTTGTGACTTCAGTAACGGAAAACCAAGTTTTTCTCTTTGCTGCACATAAAGCTGCGCCACTTGTCTCGCCATATTCCGAATTCTGCCAATATACCGAGTCCTCTCAGTCACAGAAATCACACCTCTAGCATCCAGCAAGTTAAAAGCATGAGAACACTTTAAAACATAATCCAAACTAGGCAAAACCAATCCTCTAGCAATTAACTGTTGTGCTTCCTGTTCATACAAACCGAACAAAGTAAACAGTAATTCTGGATTAGAAGCTTCAAAGTTATAAGTACACTGTTCAATCTCCCCTTGCAGATGCACATCTCCATAAGTAATCTCATCCGTCCATTGGATTTTGGTCATCGCCTCAGTTTGCTGGAGATACATCGCTAACCGTTCTAATCCATAAGTAATTTCGATCGAAACCGGACGACAATCAATACCCCCACACTGCTGGAAGTAAGTAAACTGGGTAATTTCCATCCCATCCAACCAAACTTCCCAACCAGTACCCCAAGCACCTACCGCCGCGTCCTCCCAATTATCCTCCACAAACCGCACATCATGATCTTCCGGGCGAATCCCCAAAGCCCTTAAAGAATCAAGATAAATTTCCTGAATATTGTCTGGTGAAGGCTTAATTAGAACTTGATACTGATAATAATGTTGAAACCGATTCGGATTCTCCCCATAGCGCCCATCACCCGGACGACGACAAGGTTCCACATAAGCCACCGACCAAGGTTCTGGGCCCAGTGCCCGAAGAAAAGTATGAGGATTCTTTGTCCCGGCACCCTTTTCCATATCGTAGGGTTGGGCGATTAGACAATTGCGATCGCTCCAGAACCGATTCAGAGTAGCAATAATTGATTGAAAATTCACAACTTTTCCTTACCTGAGTACTCTAACTGTTTCTCTCACTCACTCATTCTGCCCTAAAACTGCCTCCAGATGGGACTTTGAGGACTTCCCCAAAAAAGTTTTGCCAAAGAGTTGACAAACCATTGTGAGGTTGGTAGATTAGTAAAGCGGTCGAGAGAAAGCCGAGCGAAAGTGAAGCACTCCAGAGCGCCCGAACCTAGAAAAAAGTATAGTTTGAAAGCCAAAAAAAGCCAAACTCGTCAAAGAAAAATATAAAAGTTTCCTTTCGGGGAAACGAAAGAGTCAAGTTATCAAATCAA
>NZ_JBHFNS010000072.1:0-30245 GCF_041929135.1 Floridaenema fluviatile BLCC-F154
TAATGAAATTTGAGGGAAGCGATCGCTAAATTTAGGCAGAGGGGCAGGGGGGCAGAGGGGCAGGGGGGCAGGGGGGCAGGGGGGCAGAGGGGCAGGGGGCAATAAAATAACTCAAAACTCTCCCTAACTCAAAACTCAAAACTTTCTACAACAGTGTGCGATCTTCTCTAGAATAGTTTTGCTATTAATTACGTCTCTGACCCAGACGGTTAGAATCCCAATTACAGCAAACCTAATGTATTTAGATACTCCTACTGCTCAACCAACACCTTTAATATTGGAAAGCTTACCCGTTCCCGCTAATTTTGAGGAACGGGAGTTTCCCCGGCGCTCTCGGCAGCAAATAGACCTGATTTTACTGACAATAGAAGCCTTAGATATTGGTGGCTCAGAAGCGATCCTCAGCGTGGCTAAAGAGCTAGAATTGCAAGGAATAATTAAAAATCGGGTAACATTGTGGCGATTGCGCTGTACTAACCCAATGCGGCGTTACAGTCAACGTCACTCTCTGACTGTAGTCGAAGCGAAGGCACTGGTTTTGATTGCCTGTAACTTAGCAAGGCGCATGACAGTTTTAATCCGACAGTTGTTACTGGCATATCAACAATTGTCTGAAAAACAATTGTCCGTAGAACATCATTTTCGACTTTCTTATTTTTTGGAACGCTTTCGTAAACATTTTCGCAGCCGGATGAACTCCCGACGCTCTGGAGTGATAGCCTATAGTTCAGATGAAAAGTTGAATGAATTAGCGATCGCCCTATTAGGACAGTTGCTTTTTTGTACAGGTACTTCGGGAATCCAACGCTTTTGGACTAGTCTATTCGATGGGGAAATTTAACCACAAATCAACTCATTACCAAATGAGTAACAATTAACAACTGGTAACTAGTAACTAATAACCGAGAAATGACAATCAAACGACAGTACAGCTTGCCCAATTGCACCATAATCCTAGAAGGTTTGAGTGAAACCACTGGTGGTATTACTCAAGAAATCCGCCCCATTTTGTCAATTTTAGTCAATGCCGAATGTCGTTTGGCAGGTTATACAGGGCCTTCATTAAGTGGCGGAAGAGACTTTTTTGAAAGTTTGGTAACAGCAGTTAGCAACTACGCTCAAACAATTTTAAGTGGCGTACCCCATCAACATTTAGACAATGGTCATGTACCTTTAGTAGAATTGCGCCGCAATGGGCAAAATATACATCGGTTAATTGTTCAACCACACAATTTAAATGTTTTTTCTCCCAGTGTCACTGCACCGCCAGTTCAAACAACTCCTATTGAAGTTGATTTATCGACGGTACAATTATTTGATTTAGTGGAAGCGGTAGATCAATTTTTTGCTGATAGCCAAACTTTGCCCAGTTTAAAGTTGCAGTTAGCACCAGTAGAAAAACGCTTTGCCAAAACAGATGAAGATTTGGTGAAACAAGCTGCACCAGCGGCTTTAGGTTTGTCTAGTTTAGCATTGGCGGCGATCGCTCTCTTCTTTGCCCCCATCCCGGAAGTACAAAGACCTAGAGAACCTTTACCAGAAAGTAATTCTGGTGCTGTCTCCCCCAATTCTACTATTCCCGGACAAACTGCTCCCTTTCAACCCACTCCTTTACCTCCCACAACTACAACTACAACTCCTCAATCTACTCAATCTAATTTAGGAGTCCAAACCACCACACCTGTAACTTCCAACCCTCCCGCAACACCTTTAACCACAGAAGTTCCACCTACTACTTCTAATTTAGGATCGCAAACTTCCCCTGTTACTACTCCCGCACCTCTGTCCACACCAACTACACCCGCAACAGACTCGACTGCCGTACAACCAACTCCTGCACCTCTCACCACACCAACAGACTCGACTGCCGTACAACCAACTCCTGCACCTCTCACCGCACCAACAGACTCGACTGCCGTACAACTAACTCCGGCACCTGTACCTACCATTCCTCCAACTGAATCAAGTGTAGGTTTGCAAACTCCTGCGACTACTTTACCTCCTACTACTCCCTCTACTTTAGGAACACAAACTCCGACAATTACAACAGCAACTGTAGACAGGAATAATGAAATTGTTGATACACCTTCTCTAAGAATTTTGAATCGTAACCTTTATCGGCAAATTCAACAACGGAGAACCGAAGTTACTAAGTTTCCTGAACAGTTAGTTTTTCGGGTGGCAATGCGCCCAGATGGAACCGTGGTAAACTATGAACCTCGTAACCAATCAGCACAGGAATATGTAAATCAAACTCCTCTTCCTAATATGGGTGCTGCTAATGTTCCGATCGATTCTCCTGCTGTAAATCAACAACCAGTTGCCTATTTTAAGGTTGTGTTTACTCCTAAAGGTGTGTTGCAAGTCAGTCCTTGGCGAGGTTATCGTTAAAATTTTGTAACTTCGTAAAACCTAAATAAAGGTAGCGTAAAGCTACTAGAAAATCCGGGATTATACCCTGACAGTTTATTGATTTTGTCAGATAAGATAGAAATGATTTATGATTATTATTTCTATTGCAACTGATGAATGTTAACTCCAATTCTCCCCTGTCAGGGCATCAAGAAATAGCCCATTATTCCCGGAAATTTTGGGCTGATAAATTTAAGTAACACAAACTTATCTGATGATTTCTCGCATATAGTTTCCCCAAAGTAAAGCTGCTTGAGCACTACTTCCTCTTGTTGGTGAATTATTATCATTTCCCAACCAAACGCCAGTAACTAACTTTTGACTCGGAACATAACCAATAAACCACAAATCTCGGTTATCGCTGTTAGTACCTGTTTTTCCTGCTTCTTCACCTAAACCTAAAGAGGCATTTCTTCCAGTACCAAATTGTACCACTCCGCGCAATAAAGTATTCATTTGAGAGGCAACTTCTCGGCGCAAAACTCTTTGGGAATTGGCATTTTTATCAGGATCGAAAGAATAGATTTCGGGACAAGTTTCTATATTGTTGATATCACGACAAAAACTACTATCACGAATCCGAACGATCGCATGAGGACGATTCCAAACACCTCTATTAGCGATCGCCCCAAAAGCACCAGTCATTTCTAAAGGATAAACTTCACTTTGTCCTAAAGCTAACCCAGGAACCGGATTAAGTTTAGATTGAATCCCCATTTTTTGTGCCATAAGCACCACATTTTCTAAACCCACATCTCGCGCCACTCTTAAAGCGATCGCATTTTCCGACTGCGCCATTCCATTGTACATATTAGAACTTCCGCCGCCAGTACGTTCACAACCTGGATAACGTTGTCGCCAAACTAAAGGCGCACAAGAATAAGATTTATTCGGCGAAATTCCTTTTTCTAATGCTGCTGCATAAGCAAAAACTTTAAAAGTTGATGCTGCTTGACGATGTGCTTGAGTTACCCGATTAAATTGACTTTGTTTGTAATCTAATCCCCCGACCATTGTTAAAATAGCCCCAGTACTAGAATCAAGAGTAACGATCGCCCCCTGAGAAAACCGACTATTAGCACCAGCATTATTAACAGCACTTCGCAAAGCAGATTCCGCCTTAGCTTGCATTCGCAAATTCAAATTAGTTTCAATGATAAAATTCCCTTCCCTAGCTAGTTCTTCCCCCAACAAAAACTCTAATTCCTGAAACACATAACTATAGAAATAAGGAGAGATTGTACTAGCTTGTTCCTGACAAACTTTCGGACTAACTTCTAAAGGCGATCGCCTTGCTTTATTCGCCTCCTCCACCGTAATTTTACCTTGCTGCAACATCCGCGCAATCACCCCATTTCGCAAAGTAATTGCTCTTTCCCTCGCCTGACTATCACCACAAGGATTAAAGTTATTTGGCGCAGGTAAATTACTCACCAAAGTCGCCGCTTCTGCTAAAGTTAAATCTCGCGCTGACTTAGCAAAATAATATTGAGCAGCATCTTCAAAACCGTAACTATCCCCGCCCAAAAATACCCGATTCAAGTAAGTTAATAAAATCGCATCTTTACTGTAAAAAGTTTCTAACTTTAAAGCCACAATTGCTTCCCGCAACTTCCGCCCCAAAGAATCCGCCGAACCTACATAATCGCGGAATAAACTGCGAGCTACCTGTTGGGTAATTGTACTACCACCTTGGCGATCGCCACCTTTACTAATAATAAAACTTGCTCTAGCAATCCCGATCGGATCGACTCCCAAATGCCAGTAATACCGCTTATCTTCCGAAGCAACTACCGCCTTCGGTAAATAAGGCGAAAAATCAGTTAATCTCTTAAATTCAATATGAGCACTATTGCGTGGATTTCGCAAAGGCGTTTCATCACTGGCATAAACAATTACTGGCCCTCTGGTAGCATTAGGTAAAGGATGAACCGAGAATTTTTGCCACTCCAACAACACTGCAATTACCAAAAGTGCAGTTAACCCAGTAATGCCATAAATACCCCAACTTATCGCTTTTTCATACCAATTTGGCGGATCGTAATATTGAATTTTTACCCCACCAGCTAATTCCCTTGGCCCTAAAGTTAAAATATCACCATGACGTAATTTTCTCGATGAAACTCGCTTTCGACCACGATAAATTCCATTAGTCGAATTTTCATCTTTAATCACAAAAGTTTTCTGTCTGCGTCCAGTGCGAGTCAAAGACAAATGAATTTGACTAACTACCGGATTACGGATCACAATATCGCAAGATTTAGAACTACGACCTAGTTTATAGCGATCGCCCAACAGCGGATAAACCTCAGCTTGATCTGCATCAGCATCCTGAACT
This sequence comes from Floridaenema fluviatile BLCC-F154, assembly GCF_041929135.1. Classification (NCBI taxonomy): domain Bacteria; kingdom Bacillati; phylum Cyanobacteriota; class Cyanophyceae; order Aerosakkonematales; family Aerosakkonemataceae; genus Floridanema; species Floridanema fluviatile. The sequence continues at coordinate 4,751 of NZ_JBHFNS010000072.1, forward strand.
CGCAATTCCGGTACCCTAGCATTCGGTTTCAATGCTAACTGAGAAAAATTCACCTTCGCTTGTACCGTCTGCACTGCTTGGGTAATAGCACCCATAATAGTCGGACGAGGTTTTTGGGGATGAGGAGGAGTCATATCGTCTTCGATGAAATACTCTTAACTAAGACTGACAAGGGAACAAGGGGACGAGAAAGAAACTTTTTCCACATCACCAAAGGATTTTGACGACATTCAGAGAATAAAGTTACCATCTCCCCTACTTTTTATCATGACCCAAATTAAGGCAGCAGGGGAGCAAAGGAGCAGGAAAATAAACGTAACAGAGGATTTGTTGCTATCAAAAAATTAGTTGTAATATTTGCATTTATCTGTCTCTTAAGTTGCGATGAACTTCAGTTCAATTAACAACAAAACTATTCCCCTCTGCCCCTCTGCCCCTCTGCCCCTCTGCCCCCCTGCCCATCAATAGGGTGAGATTTACGAAATATGGAAATAAAAAGGCAAGCAATTCCCACATTAATACATACATCTGCCACATTAAAAACCGGGAAACGAATTAACCGAAAATCGAAAAAATCCACCACATAACCGAAAATAAATCGATCGATTCCATTGCCAACAGCACCCCCCAAAATAAAACCATAACCCAATTGTTCCCACATAGATAAACGCGGACCAAACCAAGCCATAGCCATCAAAGCTAAACTTACTAGCAAAGATAGCCAACGTAACCACCTACCATCCTCACTAAACAAGCTAAAAGCCGCACCCGTATTTCTCACATAAGTAAGATGAAAAACTCCCGACCACAAAGGCCAACTTTCGCCTAATTGAAAGTTTTGTAGTACCCAATATTTAGTAATTTGGTCTAAAACAATACAAATGAAGGCAACAATCCAAAAGAAACGATTTTTAATCATTGGTTATTAGTTATTAGTTATTAGTTATTGGTCATTGGTCATTCTTTATTTGAGTTTAATTGAATCATCAAAGCTCCATTTTAACTAATCAACTTCACCTATTATTTACTAGGAAAAATCCAAGCTGACAAATGACGAATGACCAATAACTAGTAAAACATGATACGTCTAAGGATAAAAGCTAACAACGTAGCTGCACAAACCAAAGCCAATTGTCCGGGAATAGGGTCTAAAGAGTACTTTTGAATAGCTGGAACTATGGGATAAATTGTGTCTGTACTTGCCAAGGTTAGGTAATGACTGCCAACTAAATAAGTGATACCTACTAAATGAATTACCAGCAAACCACAAAGGCAGCTAAAAGCTAAAAATTCTAATTTCGGTGGTTGGCGAAATGCTAAATAACCACAAAGCCAAGCACCGGGAATAAATCCTAATAGATATCCAAAACTCGGCAGTTTTAGATAGGCAATACCTCCCCCTTGAGCAAATACAGGCAACCAAGTTAAACCCAAAGCTAAATAAGCAATTTGGGAAAGCGCACCTGCATTTTTGCCCCCAAGACAACCTACTAATAACACTGCACCAATTTGATAAGTGACTCCTAAAGAGTGAATCGGAATTCCCGACTCGCTCCAGTGCCAAGGTAAATCAGTTACAGATGCTTCTAAAAATGTGCCACCAATGGTAAGCAATAAACCAATGAAGGCCCACAAAAGTTCAGTGGGAGAAAACACAACTATTGGTAATAGGTAATGGGTAACAGGTAATGGGTAGTTGATGATAGTTCATTAAGCTAATTTTCAACTATGAATTTTGGGGAATTGGTGCTTCACCACCTTGGAGTCCCAGTTTTTCTAGCATGGCGTGGTCTTGTTCTGGGGGTTGTCCGATCGTGGTTAAATAATGTCCAATTAACATGGCATTAATTCCGGCTTTTAATCCCATTGCTTGCAGTTCTCCCATGACTGCTTCTCTGCCACCTGCGTAACGGAGGATTTGTTCTGGTAGAATTAGGCGGAAGATGGCGATCGCCTTTAATGCTTCTATATAATCTAGTTTAGTGCGATCGCCTAACGGTGTTCCCTGTCTCGGATTTAACAAATTAATTGGTACCGACTCCACTTGTAATTCCCGCAAAGCCAAAGCCAAATCTACTCTATCTGACCAACTTTCACCCATGCCAATAATGCCACCCGTGCAAGCTTGAATTCCCGCTGCTTTCAGGTTTTTTACCGTTTCCACTCTATCTTGCCAAGTGTGAGTAGTGACAATTTGAGAGTAAAAGTTTTCTGATGCTTCTAAATTATGGTTGTAGCGAGTTACACCTGCATCTTTCAAAGCTTCGGCTTGTTCTGCGGTAACTTCTCCCAAAGCACAGCAAGGTTTAATGTTAGTTTCAGCAATAATTTGCCGCACCGTTTCTAATATATTTTCAAACTCTGTTGACTTCGGGCTGTTATACTTAATACCTCTTCCCTGACTAACTAAACAAAATCTCTTAGCACCTGCCGCTTCAGCTGCTTTTGCTTGCGCTAAAATTTCTTCTTTCGACTTCAAACCGTACACAGGTGAATCGTTACCTGGATGGTGAACAGATTGAGAGCAAAAACCGCAATTTTCCGAACAATTCCCCGATTTTATATTAACGATGCTGCATAAATCTACCGTATTACCGCAGCAAGCTTGACGCACTTTGTCAGCAGCAGCACACAATAACAAAATGTTTTCTTCACCTTCAATATTGGTGAGTGCGATCGCTTCATCCCGACTCAGCCGTTTCCCAGCAATAATTTCCTCTGCCAGCTTTTCTAACCATTCTCCCAAAGATTGCTCATGCTCAACATTTAGAGCATCCCCATCCACAACAGAATTATTCAAACTTAATAACAGCGTTTCTCTCACACTTAACCCTCTACTAAAAAGTCAGTTTATCCCATGAATATCATCTCACAACTTAGCGAGTAGCAACCTGTTTTACTTTTTCCTCACCCAAACGGAGGAATCTTTCATGTTAACCTTATCTTTACCATAAAGAGCTATGCTGCAAAGGGTTTTTAACAAAAAAAGCTAAAAATTTATCCAGATGATTCTACGTCTTACTCTCACCAATCCCAAAGCTCTAGCTGCTGCCATTTCTGGAGTAGCTCTGACCATTGGCTTAGGTGCTTGTGGCCCCTCACAAACCACACCTCAAGCTACGGAAACCACTGCTCCCGGCGCTAGCCCAGCAGTAGCACCAGGAACCCCCGCAACTTCCAGACTGAACTTAGAGCAGAATGTACTCCTCTCTGGTGCAGGCGCATCTTTTCCCGCCCCCCTGTATCAACGCTGGTTTGCCGATTTCAATCAAATCAATCCCAAAGCAAGAATCAACTACCAATCAGTCGGTAGCGGTGCAGGTGTCCAACAATTTATTAACCGTACCGTAGACTTTGGCGCGAGCGATGTCGCCATGACCGACGAAGAACTGGCAAAAGTTCAAGGCGGCGCACTCATGCTCCCAGTCACAGCAGGTGGCATCGTCCTAGCCTACAAAATACCTGGCGTAGAAACAGGCTTAAAACTACCCAGAGACGTTTATGTAGATATCTTTTTGGGGAATATCAAAACTTGGAATGACCCCAAAATTGCCGCAGCTAACCCTGGCGTAAACCTGCCTAACTTACCCATCACCGTAGTTTACCGAGCAGATGGTAGCGGTACAACAGGCGTATTCACCAAACATTTGAGTGCGGCAAGTCCCACTTGGCAATCAAAAGTGGGTGAAGGTAAAACCGTAGCTTGGCCCACAGGTGTTGGTGCTAAAGGCAACGAAGGTGTAACTGCTCAAATCACCCAAACCGAAGGCTCGATTGGTTACATCGAATATGGTTACGCTAAACAAAATAACATCACTTATGCCGCCCTACAAAATAAAGCAGGCAATTTCGTTACTTACAACGACCAAACCGCTTCTAACGCTTTAGACGCAGTAGAATTACCCGAAAACCTACGAGCTTTCATTGCTGACCCAGAAGGAGCAGAATCTTACCCAATCGTTAGTTATAGCTGGTTGCTAGTTTATCCGAAATATGATGATGCAGCTAAAGCTAAAACAATGGAAGCAATGGTTGAATACGCTTTGACTGAAGGACAAAAAATCGCTCCTCAGTTAGGTTATATTCCCTTACCTCCGAAAGTTGCTTATAGAGTAGCTACCGTTGCTCAAGGAATTAGCCCAGACTTTAACATTGCGGTTGCTCCTCCGGCTGGAACTCCTGATACAACTGCTGCTAGTCCAGATGCAGCAACTCCGGGCGCAGTAACTCCAGATGCTACTACCACCACTCCAGCTGCAACTCCTACTACTCCATAGTTAATGGCAATTAATGTGTACTACTAGGATTTAAGTCAAATCTTAGCTAGTAGCATTTAAAAAATGCTGGATTAATTTAAGTTCGCCCTCTCATTTCCTCTTTTCTTTCACCAACTTTTTTCAGAGCAATCATGAGTAGCACAGGAGTAAAGGAAAATTCCAATATTTTCCAACCACCTACAGTCTTGGATAAAAGGTTAGATAGCGGGTTTATTTGGTTAACTCGTTTATTTGCTTTAGGAATTGCAGTTTTATTGCTGTGGATAGCATTTCAGGTAGCTAAAGATGCTTTTCCAGCAATACAAGCTTTTGGATTAGGATTCATTTTTCAAAGTGCTTGGAACCCAGTGACAAATCAATTTGGGGTATTACCTCAAATCTACGGAACTCTGGTGACATCTTTTATTGCTTTGCTCATAGCTGTGCCTGTTGGAGTAGGTACAGCCGTAATTTTGAGCGAGAATTTTTTGCCACTGAAAGTTCGGACAATTTTAGTATTTTTGGTCGAACTACTAGCCGCAATTCCTAGTGTAGTTTATGGGATTTGGGGGATTTTTGTGGTGATTCCCTTGCTAAGAAGTACTCTAGGTGCGTGGTTATATAGTTGGTTTGGTTGGTTTCCTTTGTTTAGCACTCCTTTAACTGGACCTGGTATTTTACCTGCGTCTTTAGTGCTAGCAATTATGGTTTTACCCATCATTACTGCTATCTCTCGCGATGCTTTAAATTCTTTGCCTCCTGATTTACGTCAAGCATCTTTGGGTTTAGGTGCTACGAGATGGGAAACGATTTTACAAGTGCTGATTCCTGCGGCAATTTCTGGTATTGTTGGGGGCGTGATGTTGGCGTTGGGTCGGGCGATGGGGGAAACAATGGCAATTACCATGTTGATTGGTAATGCTAATACGATTAATAGTTCTTTATTAGCGCCAGGAAATACTATTGCTTCGCTGTTGGCAAGTCAGTTTGCTGAAGCTAGCGGGTTGCAAGTTTCGGCTTTAATGTATGCAGCTTTAGTGTTGTTTATTTTGACTTTGCTCGTCAATATTTTGGCTGATTTAATTGTCCAAAGAGTGAAGCGAATTTAGTTTTGATAATTGCTGATTAATCACAGATTAAGTTAGTCAAGACTACTGAAGGAATTGCCGCAAATTTAGAGATTGAAATTATGGCTCCGAGTTATCCAGAACAGAACTCTTCTTTTGATAGCAGTGGTTTACTACGTGCCAATTTTTCCCCCCGGACTTTGTTTAATAATATTATGACTGGGGTGGCATTTATTCTGGCTGCTATGGCTGTTATACCTTTGTTTGCTGTCCTAATTTATGTGACTTTCCAAGGTATAACAAGCATTAGTCCTAGTGTGTTTATAGAATTGCCTCCGCCACCAATGGTCGAAGGGGGAGGTTTTGGGAATGCGATTCTGGGCACTATTATTATGGTGGGAATTGCGGCGCTGATTAGCGTTCCTTTTGGTGTAATGGCATCAATTTATTTGACGGAGTTTAGTGGCGGAAAAATTTCCCGTTGGGTGAGATTTTCGACTAATATTCTTAGCGGTGTGCCTTCGATTATTGCTGGGGTGTTTGCTTACGCTGCGGTGGTTTTAACTTTTACTGCTTTGGGATGGGGTTCTTATTCTCCGATTGCAGGTGGTATTGCTTTGGCGGTGTTAATGTTGCCGATTATTGTCCGCACTACCGATGAAGCTTTACAGTTGGTGCCGAAAGATGTACGCCAAGCTGCTTTAGGTTTGGGGGCAACGAAGTTTCAAATGGTTTGGGGTGTGGTGTTACCTGCTGCGGTTCCGGCGATTGTGACGGGAACTACTTTAGGTGTGGCTCGGGCGGCTGGAGAAACTGCGCCTTTGCTGTTTACGGCTTTGTTTTCGCAATTTTGGCCGCAATTTTGGCCGCCAGATGCGTTTTTACAACCAACTGCTTCTTTGGCGGTGTTAGTATATAATTTTGCGATCGTACCTTTCCAAAATCAGCAAGAATTAGCTTGGGCAGCTTCTTTAATTCTGGTGTTGTTGGTATTAATCACTAGTATCATTACTCGCTATGTTACTAGTCGGAAGGCTTAAGGATTCCTTTTACAGGTTAGGCAAGGATAGCTAGGAGGAAATCGATCGAAAATTACAATAATTAAGCTCTTCACCTGTATCATTATATTAATATCTTGGTGTCGGTAATCTATCGTAAGATATAGGTGAGTCAACTCGGAAATTTCAGTGAACATAGGTAATTAACTTACCAAGAATACTCTGCATTGTGATTTTAGCTTCTTGGCTGACGAGTAGACCAGAAGCATGGTTGAAAAATAATTATTCATTGCTGAAACAGGAAAAGTGCAGAGTAAATTAATCTAGCTTCAGCAAAAAATAGTATTTTACGAATTTTCCCCAAAAAAACAGGTGTATATGCGCTCTAATCCTAAAACCAATTCCGAAACAGTTAAATCTACTGACACTGTTTTCCAAGTGCGTAACGCGAATATTTATTATGGCAGTTTCTTAGCTGTGCGAGATGTGATAATGGATATTCCCAGAAATCAGATTACGGCTTTTATTGGCCCTTCTGGTTGTGGTAAAAGTACTTTGCTTCGTTGTTTTAATCGACTGAATGATTTAATTGACAGTTTCCGATTAGAAGGAGCTATCAGTTACAATGGCAGGAATCTTTATGATAGCAATATCGATCCGGTAGAAGTGCGTCGTCGGATTGGAATGGTGTTTCAAAAAGCTAATCCTTTCCCGAAATCAATTTATGACAATATTGCTTTTGGACCACGTTTAAACCGTTATAAAGGTGATATGGATGAGTTGGTGGAACGATCGCTCAGAGGTGCAGCTTTATGGGATGAAGTTAAAGATAAACTAAGACAAAGTGGGTTATCTTTATCTGGTGGTCAACAACAACGCTTGTGTATTGCTCGGGCGATCGCAGTGCAACCAGAAGTTATTTTAATGGATGAACCTTGCTCGGCGCTAGACCCGATTTCAACTCTGCGGGTGGAAGATTTGCTCCATGAATTAAAACAACAATATACTATTATTATTGTTACCCACAATATGCAGCAAGCATCACGGGTTTCCGATCGCACAGCATTTTTCAACGTGCAACTTTCCGAAAAAGGTGGACGCACAGGTTATTTAGTAGAGTATGACAATACGGAATTAATTTTCCAAAGTCCCAAAGAAGAATCTACTCGCGAATATGTAAGTGGACGCTTCGGTTAATTTTTTACCAGTAGAAGGCAAAATTTTACGTAGTTGGGCTTTAGCCCTCTTATCCATTGGGAATAAGAGGGCTAAAGCCCAACTACGTAGTGGGATAAATGGGAAAATTTTCAGCCAAAGTAGTCATTTCAGGATAGGATGAAGCATGGCCGATCGTATCTGAAAGAAGCTTATGAAGCGTTATTTGTCCCGTCTGCTTGCTCTAGTTTTAGTTGTCACAATTGGTTTGGTAGGTTGTTCGACACCATCAGGTTTGAGTGGTAAATATAGTCAAGATACCTTGGATGTGGTGACTAGTTTGCGAAATGCGATCGAACTACCAGATGATGCACCAAACAAAGCAGCAACACAAGCTGAAGCTAAGAAAAAAATCACTGATTTTGCTGCACTTTACTGGCGGGATAGCTCTTTGCAAAATCTCCGCTCTTTCACTACCATGAGAACGGCATTAAATGCTTTGGGTTCACACTACGCATCATACCCGAATCGTCCGGTTCCTGAAAAGTTGAAAAAGCGTTTAGAAGTCGAGTTTAAACAAATCGAAATGGCAATAAATCAAGGAGCCTAAAATCAATTTGTTCGTAGTAGCGACTTTAGTCGTGCATTCCAAAAATCAAAGGACTAAAGTCCTCACAACGAACCAGACTTTCTCAAAAAAAGAATTCTAGAAACAAAAGCTCGGAAAATTTCCCCAACTGAGTTTCAGAATTCTATTTTTCAGATTGATTTTTCCTAGCATTAGTGTCTGGTTTCTTGGAGATGAACTAATTCTAGTTCTGGTAAATCAACATCTGCCAAATCGGGGGTTGCGGTTTGAAACAGTCCATTTAATAATAGGGCTGGTGGCTGTTCGTAAGGCCAAGCAAAGGCATGACGAAAAGCAGCATTTTGACAAGCTTGCAATTCCTCAAAACCGATGATGTCGTAGGTTAGCAGGTTCTCATATTCAAAGGGTAAACGAACATTATGTAAACCAGCGTTATCGGTGCAAATGGCAATGTCTACACCTGCGGCGAAACAGCGATCGAAAACTACTTTGAGTTGGCGAATATCTTGCAAGTTGCCAGTTTTTAAGTAAGTAGTGGGACAAACTTCCAAACAAGCACCAGAACTTGCTAATTCACCGAGAAGTTCGGGATATTGTAAGGGAATTTGAATGCCATGTCCGATTCGCATTAAATAAGGTAAAAGTTCTGGATAACAACCTTCTGTTGTTTCGTAAAGGTGTCCAGTGGTGTTTAAACCGAGCGATCGCGCATAGGCGTATAATTCAATAAACTCGTCTAAGCGATCGGCATAATGAGCATCACCACCAGCGAGATCGATCGCACAAACATATTGCCGTTTTTGAGCCGCTAAATCAACGATCGCCTTATTCACTTCATAAGGAAGTCGCGAGTGCATACACAAAATTTGACTGGTAACGATCGGGTACTCCTTCACCTGACTAGCAATACCCACAATATCGACAATTTCAGCCATGCGATCGATTCTTTCCGTTTGACTGAGTTTGTCAGAAGTTCGCAAAAAAGGAGTATAACGTAATTCTAAATAAGCCAAATTTTCAAAAATATAAGCGCCCCGAATCAGCCGATAAATAAAGTATGGTAAAGTTTGGCTAGTTTGCACACCTTCAACCATAGTATGCAGTTCCAAATACTCATCTAGAGTATTCCGAGGTTTAGTGTAAAACTCCTCAAACTCAGCATACTCAGGAAAGCGACCTGCTAAATCAGCATCGCTGCGCTGAAAATAGCGCCAGAGAACACGGGGGACAACCGATCCGCCTAAGTGACGGTGTAATTCTGCATATAGAGCCACAGGAACCTCTTGATTTTGATATAGACATAGAAACTAGTTATTATTCCAATTATTAACAAATATTTCCGATTTGACCGGGTGATATCCAGTAATTTCACGGCTAATTTACAAATTGAGTAATAATACTTAGAAGAACCTACACTGCAATGGACATTCTCGAAATTTTGCGCCAAGACTATCAAAAATTTCCCTTAGACCAAACTTACAGTATTTATGCGGAAGACGTTTACTTTCGAGATCCGATGAATCAATTTCGCGGTATCAAGCGATATCAGCAAACGATCGACTTTATCCGCAAATGGTTTACTCAACCACAGCTTGATTTACATGAGATTAGCCGTAAGGGAGATTTAATCGAAACTCGTTGGACGTTAAGCTGGAATACTCCTTTACCTTGGAAACCTCGGATTAGCATTTCTGGCTGGAGTGAATTAAAGCTGAACTCTGATGATTTAATTGTTTCTCATATCGACTATTGGAACTGTTCGCGGTTAGATGTCCTCAAACAACACCTATTTTTGCGGAATACTCAATAAAGTAGGGTGCGTCAGACCATAAATCCGAATCGACGAGATCGGGGTTTTCGCTTCTGACGCACCCTACAATTACAACTATTTCCGCGAAATAATCGATAAAGTAAATAAATGTAAACAATTCTCAGGCAATAGAAGAAAATCATGCGTTTAATTCTCATGACTGGAAAAGGAGGCGTGGGAAAAACCTCCGTCGCCGCTGCTACTGGACTGCGTTGTGCGGAACTGGGTTATCGGACTTTAGTGTTAAGTACTGACCCGGCGCACTCTCTAGCAGATAGCTTTGATATGGAATTGGGACATGAACCCAAAGCTGTGCGTCCAAATTTGTGGGGTGCGGAACTGGATGCGTTAGTGGAGTTGGAACAAAACTGGGGTGCGGTGAAACGTTACATTACTCACGTTTTACAGGCGAGGGGTTTGGAGGGAGTGCAGGCGGAAGAGTTGGCGATTTTACCGGGGATGGATGAAATTTTTGGTTTGGTGAGAATGAAGCGCCATTATGATGAGGGTGAGTACGACGTTTTAATTATTGATTCTGCACCGACTGGAACAGCACTGCGCTTGCTGAGTTTACCGGAAGTTAGCGGCTGGTATATGCGGCGTTTTTACAAACCGTTGCAGGGAATTTCGGTTGCACTCAGACCTTTGGTTGAGCCAATCTTTAGACCGATCGCAGGCTTTTCTTTACCTGATAAAGAAGTAATGGACGCGCCCTACGAGTTTTATCAGCAAATCGAAGCACTAGAAAAAATCTTAGTTGATAATAGTCAAACTTCTGTACGCTTAGTCACAAATCCCGAAAAAATGGTGATTAAGGAATCCTTACGTGCTCATGCTTACTTAAGTTTGTACAATGTTTCGACTGATTTAATCGTTGCTAATCGCATTCTTCCCGGTGAAATTCAAGATCCATTCTTCCAAAAGTGGAAAGATAATCAGCAACAGTATCGTCAAGAAATCCACGAAAATTTCCATCCTTTACCCGTGAAGGAAGTTCCGCTATTTTCGGAGGAAATGTGCGGTTTAGCAGCTTTGGAAAGATTGAAAGATACGTTGTATAAAGATGAAGACCCAACTCAGGTTTATTACCAAGAAACAACGGTGAAAGTTGTGCAAGATCGCAATCAATATACTTTAGAATTGTACTTGCCGGGAATTGCTAAAGACCAAGTTCAATTAAGTAAAACTGGAGATGAGTTAAATATCCGCATTGGTAATCATCGGCGCAATTTGGTGTTACCTCAAGCTTTAGCAGCTTTGCAACCTTCTGGGGCAAAAATGGAAGAGGATTATCTGAAAATTAAATTTGCGGATGCAGCTTAGTTGCATATAGAGATCCAGTTTAATTGAGGAAAGAGGTTTTTTTGAACCACGAAGGCACGAAGGACACGAAGAAAGAGAAGAAGAGGAGTTTTTGCAATTCATTGGAGATTGCTATCTTAGTTTTAAGATAAATTGTGAAATGGCTTTTCTCTTTTTCTTACCTTCGTGTCCTTCGCGTCTTCGTGGTTCAAAAAAATGACGATCGCCTAACAACGAATTAATTATTGCTGGATTGGTAAAAGTACTGTAACTTTTGTACCGATACCAACTTTGCTTTCTATTTGAATTTCTCCTTTATACAAATCAACGCAACGTTTAACGATCGCTAATCCCAACCCAGTTCCCGGAATTTTTCCCACATTGCTACAACGATTAAAAGCTGTGAATAATCGATTTTGTTCGCTTTCAGGAATGCCGATTCCCCGATCGCTAATCCTAAATCTCACCATACCATTAAAATCGCTAACTTCAAGCCGAACTTCACTGGCAGAAGGAGAATACTTCAGTGCATTTGAAATCAAATTTATGAGAATATGCCGCAAGAGGTTATCATCCATTTCTAAAGAATCATCAGGCAATTGATAATTCAAAACTATGGAATGATTCTGATCGTCACTAAATTGAATTGAGGTAATTAATTCGTCACAAAATACTTTTAAATTTAGAGTTGTTAATTCAAGTTGGAAATTATTGGTGTCTGCTTTGGCTAAGATAATTACTTCATCTAGAAGCTGACACATTTGCTTAATCGTTGTCTTCAATTGTTGGGAATAAAGCTCTTTTTTCTGCGTTGTTAGGCTATTACCAAAATTAATAAGTAATTCACATATACCTTGTAATACAGTCAAAGGATTGCGAAATTCATGGGAAACCATTGATACGAAATAAGATTTCAATTGGTTGATTTCTCGTTCTTTATCCAGTGCTTCTAAGGTGGCGCGTTCGCTATTTCTCAGTTGTTGGAGGATTTGCGATCGCTCTATTGTATAACGAATACTTCGCCGGAGAAGTTGCGTTGTTACCTGATCTTTTACCAAATAATCCTGTGCTCCCTGTGCCATTGCTTGAATCGCTAATTCTTCATCATCAAACACAGTTAGAATAATGATTGGCACATCAGGAACCGCTTGATTAAACTGAGATACTGTATCTAATCCTTCAGAATCAGGTAAGCGTAAATCTAATAATGCGACATCAAAAGATTGAGTTTGACAAAGGGCGATCGCTTCACTCAATCTTTCTACATGAACCAATTTCCAATCCCCCGTTGCGGCTCGAATAAATACATGATTAAATAACTGAGCATCGGTTGGACTATCTTCTACCAACAAAGTCTTCAGGGATCTTTGGTTCATAAAAAGTCACCTGTATGATTGAATTTGATATTTATTCTCCTGGCAATTTCACAGCCGCTAACCAAAATTCATTAATTAATTGAATCACATGAATAAATTGATGAATATCAATCGGTTTTGTCACATAACAATTGGCATTCAAGTTATAAGAGCGTAACACATCTTCCTCATCAGTTGAGGTAGTTAAGATTACCACGGGAATTCGCTTTAAATCCGCATCCGCTTTTACTTCTGCTAATACTTCTCTACCATCCATACCGGGTAAGTTGAGATCTAGCAAAATTAAATCAGGGCGCAGTACATTAGCAAATTCTCCCTGACTACGGAGATAATCCATTGCTTCCTCTCCATTTTCTACCCAATGTAAATTATTGGCAATTTTGGCTCGGCTAAATTCTCGAATTGTCAAATTTGCATCGCTGGGAGAGTCTTCAACGAGCAAGATTTCAATTGGACGATAACTTGGGCTACTATTCATAATGTCGATCGGGAATTGTAAAACAGAAAGTGGTGCCAAGATTAGGTGTAGATTCTGCCCAAATTTGCCCTCCATGTCGCAATACAATTTTTTTGCAAATCGCTAAACCGATGCCTGTACCGGAGTACTCGCGCCTAGTATGAAGTCGTTTGAAAACTTCAAAAATTCGCTCTAGGTATTGCGGTTTGATGCCAATTCCATTATCTTCTACTTGGAACAGGAAGTCTGTTTGCCTTTGGATTGCCCGAATCTGAATCCGGGGATGTTCCTGTTCGCAAAACTTGATGCTATTACTAATTAGGTTTTGAAATAGTTGCACTAGTTGACTTCGATCGAGCTTAAGGCTAGGCAATGGCTCAACTATAATTTCCGCATGACTTTCTTCGATCGCAACCTGCAAATTTCGCAACGCCTCTTTCACCACACTATTACAATCTGTGAGCGCAAACTCTTTACCCCTTGTGCCGACTCGCGAGTAAGTCAACAAATCCTGAATCAGGAGTTGCATTCTTTTTGTCCCGTCAGTGATAAATTCAGCGTAAGATTGGGCTGTTTCATCAAAGTGATCGCCATACTCGCTCATCAATAGTTGAGTATAACCTGTCACCGCCCGCAACGGTTCCTGCAAATCATGGGAAGCAACATAAGCAAACTGTTCTAATTCTTGATTCGATCGCTTTAACTCTTGCTCTACCAGTTTCTTATTCGTAATATCTACGAGCATCACAAAGCAACCTTGCACCTGTCGGTCATGGTTCCAATCCGGTAGAATGCTAATCTGGAAACAGTTCTGAGTTATTCCCTCTTGCCCGAATAGTTGTTCGTAGGTGACGGTTTCACCTGCTAGGGCGCGATCGAGATATCCCTGAATCGTTGCGTAAACTTGAGGATCTATAATTTCGCCCATTGGCTTGCCCAAAATCTCTTCCCGATTTCGGTTAAACCAAACTTCGTAAGTATGATTGACAAATTGGTAGCGTTGCTCGGTATCAAGATAGACAATACAAACGGGGAGAGAATCAGTAATCAAGCGGAGAAATTCTTGGCTTCTTTGTAAAGCGGCTTGCGCTTGTTTGCGCTCTGTGATGTCCCGAAAATTACCCCAAAGGACTGTTTCATCTCCCAGATCGATCGAGGTACCTGTAATCTCGGCAGGAAAGCAACGTCCGTCTTTGCGAACTACCAGCACGTCTAAACAGCGATCGGTTTCCCGTTTTGCCATGCCTGCAAATGCCTGCATTGCCTTGTCTACATCCTGCGGTGGATGCAACTTTGAGGCATGAAGCTGAAGCAGTTCCACCTCGGTGTAACCCAACATTTCCAAGGCTTTTTGGTTAGCTTCCAGAAGATTGCCTTGGGTATCTGCCACCAAAATCGCATCACAAGCGCCATCCATTAGCGCACGGTAACGCTGTTCGCTTTTACGCAAGGCAGCGGTGCGTTCTTCTACCCGCTGTTCCAGTTCTTCATTCAGCTGCAAAGTTGTCAACTCTGCCTGTCTGCGTTCGGTAATATCTTCAATGGCAGCCAGAATACAAATATTTTCTCCAACTTCGATCGTTTCAGCCGAAATCAGACAGAGAAATTTTTCTCCGTGATGTTTTTGCAACTTAGCTTCATAGTCTCTGAGATTGCCTTGAGTTTGTAATTGCTGAAGCATGGCTTGGCGATCGGCTAAATCTTGCCACATTTGCAACTCTAGTGTGGTATGTCCGATCGCTTCTTCTCGATCGTAGCCAAACACCCACTCAAACCCATGATTTACATCTAAAATCAGTCCATTCTCCAAAGTAATGATACAGTTGGCAACTGGACTGCTATAAAAGGCTTTGGAAAATTTCTCTTCCGACAGGCGCAATGCTGCTTCTGCTTGCTGCTGTTTTTGCTTGGCTCGCAATGCTAAAATCCCAAAACTCAAGCTATCGGCTAGTTCTATGAGTAGTGCTAATTCTCTTTGATTAAAAGCATCAGCCTCAACCGAGTAAATATTCAAAGTAGCAAAAACTTTGTCTTCATTAAACAAAGGTAAAACTAGTGAGGATTGGTAGCCTCGTTGCTGTGCTGCTTCTCGCCAAGGTGCAAAGCTAGGATCTTTGAGCATATTTTGGCAGGCGATGGGTTGGTGCGATCGAATTGCTCTCCCCGTTGGTCCCTGTCCCCGTTCCGTATCCGCCCAGGTAATGTTAACATCCTTTAAGTATTCGGCTTCATAACCTGCCCAAGCAACTGGTTGAACTGTTTTCCCCTCGTCGTGACACACATATCCCACCCATGCCATCCGATATGCCGCTTCTTCGGTAATCAGTTGACACAGCGTTTGTAACAACGTCATTTCATCAGTTGCGCGAATCACCGCCTGAGTACAAGCACTTAAGACGCGCAATGCTCGGTTGACTACCTGAAAATCCCGTTTCAGATCTTGATCTTGGTTTTGCAATAACTTATTTGGCAAAGAATCCACAATTAGCAAATGCAGA
This sequence comes from Floridaenema fluviatile BLCC-F154, assembly GCF_041929135.1. NCBI lineage: Bacteria > Bacillati > Cyanobacteriota > Cyanophyceae > Aerosakkonematales > Aerosakkonemataceae > Floridanema > Floridanema fluviatile. The sequence goes on from NZ_JBHFNS010000072.1 coordinate 20,259, forward strand.
AATACAAAGCTTCTAGGAAGAAGGTTACGCCAAAAAATTCATCTCTGGGAAATTTCACCAAAAGGTTTAATTATTTCACAAACTAACAGCGAGTTAAACTGGAGTTAACAAAATGCTGTTTTAATTAGTTCTAGAGACCTTTGCCCAGTTCTCTTCCGAATTAAGGGGGATAAAGTTTCACCCCCTTTTTAACCCTTCGATTAAAGCAGTTTCTAAGGCTTCGGTTAAGACAATGGCTGTTTGTTTGTCATTTTCTTGACGGTAGTCTTGACTATAAATTGGCGGCTGGATGTTGATGAATACATCGGCTAAAAAGTTGGCAGTTGGTTGATATTTTAAGGTGATGGGAATAATCGGAATTGAGGCGGGTTGAGGTAACTTGGCTTCGGCTTGTAAAACAAGTCTAGCTAATCCGGGTTTGAGCGATCGCAAAATTCGATCGCGCACAATCCCCCCTTCAGGAAATAACACCAATTTTTTCCCCCCTTGTAATAACTCAATTGCATTACGCATACTAGATACAGTAGGATGATTTAAATCAACCGGAAAAGCTCCCAATCTTTCAATCAACCAACCTTGAATTCCTGCAAATTGATTAGCATTTGTCATGAAAAACAGCGGTTCTCTACTGAGTAAACTAATCAATAATGGGTCCCAGCGACTATAATGTTTCGGGGCAATCACTACTGGGCCAAATTCTGGTAAATATGACTCTCCCTCAATGATAATTTTACCAAAGTACAAACTGAGAAAGATTCGATGAATTGGGAAAAGTGACCAATAAAGCCAAGGTGAGATCTGAGGCGATGAGGAAATTTTTGAGTTCATTTTTAAATTAATATAAAAAAGTTAGAAAATTTTAACTTAATCAATAAGTTATGGTACAATCTCTCAAAACTGGGTGTTCAATCTACTTGGGAATGGAAAATTAAGGAAAATGAATCAGCGGTCATGGTTGGTATTTGTTCTTTTAGCGATCGCCATACTAATTAGAGTAATTCCTCTTAGTTTAGCAAATCCTCAAAAAACAGCAACAACTATGAAATTATCTTCACCACCTTCATTAGTAATTGCTGGCGGTAATCTCCGTTACGACAATGCCGAAGTTTTTCAGAAAATCATTGAATTAGCCGGAGGAGAAGGCGCTAAAATAGCTGTTTTACCAACGGCTAGCGGCAACCCAATTAAAAGCGGTAACTACTCAGTAGAAGCATTGAAAAAATACGGTGCTGAGCCAATTTTTGTTCCCGTAGCTGTGGAAAATATCGATATGGATTACCAGCAAGCTGTTAAAGATTCCGCTTTAATTCAAAAAGTAGAAGAATGTAAAGGAGTTTACTTTACAGGAGGTTCCCAAGAAAGAATCACTCAGGCGCTTTATACCGAAACAGGGGAAAAAACACCTTTATTAGATACTATTTGGAAAATCTATAAAAAAGGTGGTGTAATTGCTGGAACTAGTGCAGGTGCAGCAATTATGAGTGATACAATGTTTCGTAACGCAGGCAATGTATTAAGCGTTTTGAAATATGGTGTAGCCGAAGGTAAAGAAATAGATCAAGGACTAGGCTTTATCGGCAATGATATCTTCATCGATCAGCATTTCTTTGTTCGCGGAAGATTTGCCCGTTCTTTAGTAGCCATGCAAAAGAAAGGTTATAGATTAGGAATAGGTGTAGATGAAAATACCGCTGTAGTAGTCAAAGACAACATTGCCGAAGTGATTGGTTACAAAGGTGCTTTAGTAATGGATTTTTCCGCCGCCACTACTAACCCAAGCATTAAAGACTTTAACATTAAAAATGTGAAATTAACCTATTTGGATCGGGGTGACAAATTTAATTTGCAAACTCAAGAAGTGATACCTCATCCATTAAAATTAGCCGGAATAAAAGTAGAACCGAACAATCCCAGTTATCAACCTCATTTTAGCCATCAGAAATTGTATCCTGATATTTTGGCAAATTCCGCTGTCGCAGATTTGATGTTTAATTTGATTGATAATGAGCAAAAAGAAGCAATTGGTTTAGCATTTACCAGTATTTCCGAAGATGAAAAACCGGAATTAGGTTTTGAATTTAAGTTTAGTAAAGGAACGGATAGCTGGGGATATTTTACCAGTGCGTTTGGCAGTGAAGATTACACTGTGATGAATATTCATTTGGATGTAACACCAATTCGGATGACTGATAAATTGTACGAATACATCTCAAGTTAAACTTGTGAAACACTGAAGTGTTGACAACAGACTTTTCATTAGTTTAGCTGATTTTGTTAGGGTGGAAAATTTTCCACCCTAGTTAATTAATTGTTTAAGGCACGTAAAAAGCGTTGCATACTGGCAAAAATTCCAGGTTTTCTCGGTTTTGGTGCATCGTCAGAATTACCATTTGTCGGTTGAATTGCTGACATTAAAATTTGATCGATTTCTTCACCAACAGGTTTTCTTGGTAATTCCACTAACAATTGATATCCACCATTAGCTTCTAACCAAATTTGCCATAAACCAGGGTAACAACGGAAAATTGCTGCGCCTTGTAATGGTCGAACATAGTAACAGGAAAACAGGGTACTAAATAAACGTTCGCGTAGTTGACGGGCGGCGTAACCAATTCCTACGGTACCCGCATCTTCTAAGTGTGGGTTGAGTAAAACTACAGGTCGATCGCCAGCTGCATGGCAAATTTTCTCCACTTCTCCCACTTCCACAGAACTGGGATCGACTAGTAGAAAAACATCATCTTCATCGGCAATTTTGTCTTGAATTGGCAATCTACCTAAACCAATATCTTCTAATTTGTAGGGAATGTCTTTTCCCCAGTCGCGTCGCGCCAATGCCGCTGCACCTGCATCTGGGAAAAATACTTTCACTTGGGGACGAGTTTTTGCTTCTGCGTCTTCACTTGGCTGGAAAGTTGGGAGATTGTCGAACACTGGGAGAAATTCCAGGGCGATCGACTGCGCTTGCAAAGCGATTTCGGGAAATATCATTTCCACTTGGACTCTAGTTTGTCCATCTGCGATCGCGGCTAGGGTAGCTTGTTTAGCTTGGGCGATCGCTTCTTCTAAAGTATTGGGAAGTTCCACCATAAAGAATTTGTGGCTGGGTTTCAAGTTATCTTATTAGTATTATTCACAAATGCCACTCACACCATCTAGAATTCCTTGAATTTAACAACCTTTCATTTCTTGTCCCCTATTCGGAGCAACGATCGGCCAAATAGTTTTTATTTTACTTTCGTCTTGATGCCGAACTGCTTCAATTAACTCCATCATTTGAGGAAATTTAAATCTAAATAATCTCCCCTCGGCTTGAAAATCAGCGATCGCCGCTTGGGGAGAACCTGAAAAATAATAAGCAAATCCTCTATTTTCCCGCACTAAAGGTGTAGAACCATTCAGTTTAATTGATTGAGTATAATCAGCAATAGCTGCCCGGTAATTACCCGATCGGGCATAAGCACTTCCTCGATTAGCATAAACTAAATGAGCATTAGAGAAATCAGGTTTTAAGCGCAAAAGAAAATTAAAATTAGCGATCGCATTTGGTAAATCCCCTAATAACACATAGCTGTTTCCTCGGAAGAAATAAATATTGCCATAGTGAGGATCGCGACGTAAAGCGTGATAGAAATTTGTCAAAGCACTGCTTAATTTATAATTGAAATAATCTCGCTTGCCTCGACAGAAATACTGCTCTACCTCAACATTAGGAGATTTAGCTAAATTAGTCGGGACGATCGCATTTTCCAGTAAACAATTTGAGGCCAAATAAGCTGAACAAATTGACAACATGATTACCTATTAAATTTATACACAGCGTAACACTTACTGCAATTCTAAAGGTAAAAACTAGACTTTAGATAAAGCTGGTTCTGGAGTCAATCTTTGTAAAATTTGCTGCAAAACCATCGCCGTCCAATCTACATCTTCTTCTGTAGTATAACGCCCCATAGTTAGACGAATACCAGCCTTTGCCAGTTTGTTACTGTAGCCCATTGCCAATAATATTGGACTAGGATTAAGTTTACCACTGTTACAAGCAGCACCAGCACTAATGCCAATTCCCGCCAAATTTAGTTGCCGGACGATCGTTTTTCCACTTAATTTTTCCCCATCAGCATTTAGCAAACAAAAACTGACATGATGAGGTAAACGTTGCCAACGATGTCCAGTAATTTTGAGATTTTTCACCTCAGATAAGCGGTCAAAAAAGCGATCGCGCAATCCCATTAATCGTGGCGTTTCCTGACTCATTTCTTGCGCCGCTAACTCCGCTGCCACCCCAAAACCTGCAATTATTGGGACAGCTTGCGTTCCCGATCGCAATTTCATTTCCTGACCCCCACCCCCCAACAAAGGCACCAACTCCACACCCGGACGGATATACAAAGCACCTACACCTTGAGGACCATAAATTTTGTGACTAGAAAGGGACAGTAAATCTATGCCTAATTTTTGCACGTCGATCGGCAATCTTCCTGCCACTTGCACCGCATCAGTATGAAATAATGCTCCATGAGATCGAGCAATTTCACTCAATTTTTCAATTGGTTGTAAAGTTCCTACTTCACTTTGACCATAAATAATCGAAACTAAAACCGTATTCGTTCGCAAAGCATTTTCCAAATCAATTGGATTCACCCAACCCCAACTATTCACAGGTAAACGAGTGATTTCCCAACCCCAACTTTCCAGCAATTTTGCAGGTTCGGAAATCGCCGAATGTTCTACGCTAGAAATAATAATATGTTGTGGTTGAGAATAACATCGCGCCACACCCATAATTGCCAAATTATCTGCTTCCGTACCACCAGAAGTAAAAATAATCCCATCAGCAGGCGCATTAATTAACCCTGCTACCTGCATTCTCGCTTGTTCTAATACCGTAGCTGACCTTTGCCCCCACTCATGCAAACTGGAAGGATTTCCCCACTGTTGAGTAAGGATTTGTTGCATAAGTGCGATCGCCTCTGGACGGGGCGGAGTTGTGGCGCTGTAATCCAAGTAAATTTGCATATTTTTAACTCTAACAGTTTCAACAACAAAAAGTTATTTATCTCTCAGCATATAGCCTTGATTACAACTTAGTTATCAATTTGTACCCAAACTGGGGACTGAGAAATAAGTTCCATTTTCTTTTTTGCCCCCCTGCTCCCCTGCCCTGTCCTGCCTAACAACCAGGTTTCTTAACGTTGTAATCCTCATGGGACAAAACTTCTTGAGGAATTAACATTGTACCGCAGTCCCGACAAAGCATTCGATAATTGCGAGTGATGGGAATACTGATGATAAAGCGATCGTAGCGCAAACGCTTTCCCCCAAACTCTCGATAATCCTTATTTTCTTGTAAAGCTGCAATCACCGATCGCGCCTTAATCACCACATGATCGGGCAAATCCCTTAAATTAATCGGATCTTGAGTAAAAGTAGACTCCCAATCTTGTTTTTCCTGCCGCTTTTGTTCCCACATCGCCTGTTGTTGAGCGCAAAGATGGCAAATTTGCCCATAACCCTTATGACCACAGGAAAACAGCTTTTTTCGTCTTGCCATAAAACAAAGGAGTACCCATCTTAGTAAAAGTTTTATTAATCCCAGCAAAAAACCAGCCTGATATAAAGTTACATCCTAAAATTCCTTAAAAGACTTTAACTTAATCAATCTCCATTGATTTATCTGATATTATCTGCTTAATAGCTAGTAATTAAAATTACCTCAAATTATTTTTGGTGTGAACTATGTTGCATCTACCTACCTGCAAACTCCCAAAAGTTTGTTCAGCAATTGTTTTGGCATTCTTCTTCTCCGCTTGCCAAAAAGCAGTTCCCCAAACTCAAAATCTTACTCCTTTACCCCAAGATCCCTTTGTGCAAGTATATTTCAACCATGCACAGTTATCGGAATACATTGAACCTTACCGTCCGCAAAAACGTTCCGGCGATAACTTAGAAAAAGTATTAGTTGATACTATTAGCACTGCTAAATCTACAGTAGATGTAGCTGTTCAAGAATTACGTTTACCTAAAATTGCTCAAGCGTTAGTTGAACGCCAAAAAGCCGGAGTTAAAGTTAGAATAATTTTGGAAAATAACTACAGTCGTTCTTGGAGTACATTTACCACAAATGAAATAACAAAACTACCTCCAAGAGAACAAGAACGCTACAAAGAATACCGCCGACTTATAGACCAAAATGAAGATGAAAAATTAGACGTAGCAGAAATTAATCAGCGCGATGCTTTAGTCATCTTAGACAATGCCAAAATTCCCATAATTGATGACACTGCTGATGGTTCAGCTGGTAGCGGTTTAATGCACCACAAATTCGTAATCGTCGATCGTCAGAAACTAATTATTACTTCAGCCAATTTTACAACTTCCGATATTCACGGAGATTTGCAAAATCTCAATAGTTTGGGAAATGATAATAGTTTACTTAAAATCAATAGTCCTGAATTAGCAGAGGTTTTTACTGAAGAGTTTAATTTGATGTGGGGAGACGGAGTAGGAGGAAAACCAGATAGTAAATTTGGAGTGAAAAAACCTTATCGTCCTGTGCAAATAGCAGATTTAGGAACGGTTAATATTTCTGTGCAATTTTCACCCACATCTCAAAAAATCCCTTGGTCACAAAGTACTAATGGGTTAATTGGTAAAACTTTAGTTAAGGCTAAGAAAGCGATCGATCTAGCCCTATTTGTCTTTTCCGAACAGCAACTAGCTGATATTTTAGAAACAAACCATCAACGAAAAGTGAAAATCAGAACCTTAATTGAGCCGGATTTTGCCTATCGTTATTATAGTGAAGGTTTAGATATGATGGGAGTAGCTTTGGTCAATGATTGTAAATACGAAATCAACAATCGACCTTGGCAAAAACCAATTAACACTGTAGGAACACCTTTGCTGAGAAAAGGTGATTTATTGCATCATAAATTTGCAGTAATAGATGGAAAAATTACGATCGCAGGTTCTCACAACTGGTCAGAAGCAGCAAACACCAACAACGACGAAACCTTAGTAATAATTAAAAGTCCCAAAGTAGCCGCCCATTTTCAAAGAGAATTCGATCGACTTTATGGCGACGCTCAACTTGGTTTGCCAGAGAGAATTAAGCAAAAAATTAAAACGCAAAAACAACAATGTCCCCAAATCGAAACCGTATCCAAACCAATAACAGAAAGTTCAAATTCCCCCAGAATTCCCGCAGTTGAAAATATCCAAAAAGTTAATTTGAACACTGCAACTCAAGAAGAAATAGAATCATTACCAGGCATCGGGCCAAAATTAGCGCAAGAAATTATTAAAGCCAGACAAGAAAAACCTTTTACTTCTTTAGAAGATCTCGATCGCGTCCCCGGCATCGGCTCAAGACTATTAGAAAAATTAAAAGATCGAGTAACCTGGTAAAAACTTTTCAGAGAAAAAGCGATCGCTAATTTAAGGTACACAAATATGAATTATTCCCTTCAATTAATTTGGTTTCTTAGTACATTTTGTCTTTTCTGCCTCACTATTCCCCTCGGCACATTAGCACAAATTGTTCCAGACTCTACGCTACCAAATAACACCATTGCCATTACAGGGAAAAACAGCATCCGCATCGAAGGTGGCACCCAAACAGGGAGTAACCTATTTCACAGTTTTAGAGAATTTGCTATTCCTACTGGCAGTGAAGCTTACTTCAACAATACCCTAAATATTCAAAACATTTTCAGTCGAGTTACAGGGAGTAATTTTTCCCATATTGATGGCATAATTCGTGCTAACGGACAAGCTAATTTATTTCTGATTAATCCCAGCGGAATTATTTTCGGTCGCCATGCCCAACTTAATATTGGTGGTTCATTTATTGCTACAACTGCTAATAGTATTAAATTTGATAATGGCAGCGAATTTAACGCCAGCAATCCCCAAAATATTGCATCTCTACTAACAATTAAAGTTCCCATTGGCTTGCAATTTAGTGGCGCAAATCCGGGAATAATTAACGTTGAAGGTTCAGGTCACAATTTTGGTTTCAGCAGAAAGACAGGCGCACTAGAAACGAACGAGCCAACCAATAATTTAGCAGTACAACCAGGTAAAACCTTGGCATTAATCGGAGGAAATATAGCTTTAACAGGTGGAAATTTAAAAGCAGAATCAGGATCGATCGCTCTTTTTTCAATTGTTCGCGGTGAAGCACCAATCGAAATGAACAACAACCAAATAACCTTTAAAAATCAACCGAACACACAATTTGGAAATATCATTTTATCCGGTACTGCTTCAATTAATACCAGCGGTTTACCAGGCGGTTACTTTCAAATCCAAAGCCGAAACTTGACACTAGAACAAGGCTCAGTTATGGTGTCAATTAATCAAGGTTCTCAACCAGGAAAAAACGTTTTTATTAATGCTTTAGAGAACATAGAACTAATAGGCAGAAAAACCGGAAATGAAACCAATAGTGGCATTGGTACGGGCTTTTTTGTTCGCACAAACGGCAGTGGAGAAGCAGGGAATTTAACCATTACTAGCGATCGCTTAACCCTGCGAGACGGCGCAGCAATTGCAATGGGAACAGATGGATCGGGAAATTCTGGACATTTGCAAATAATCGCCAACAAAGTGTTTTTGGGCGGACTCTCAGCTGACGGCGCAACTCTAACAGCGATCGTTTCCAATCCTACCATTCCTTCCACTGGAATTGGCGGCGATATCAATATTCAAACCCAACAACTTACCTTAGAAAATGGAGCCGTAATTTCTGTATCTACCTTCGGCGCAGGTACAAGCGGAAATATCAAAGTAATAGCCGATGAAATCCTCTTTCGGGGAACTTCTACCACAGGGGGAATTGGTAGTGGTTTTTATGCCAGGACGACATTAAATACTGACCTAATTTCCGTACCGCAATTAACAGGAAATGCTGGCAACGTAACGATTATTGCTAATAGATTGAGACTGCAAGATCGAGGGAGAATTAATGTTGGTAACTTAGGCAAAGGAAACGCGGGTAATATTAATATTACTGCCAGCACGATCGAACTAGACAATCAATCTTTAATTACAGCAACTCAAAGACAAGCTGAACAAGGTAACATTACCATTCAATCAGAAAATTTACGACTGCGACACAACAGCAACATTACCACTGACGCTAGCAGCACAGTCACACTTGATACAGGTGAAAAAATCAATTTAGGTGGTAACAGTACCAATGGCGGCAATATTTTTATCACTACAAATACTTTAGTAGCTTTAGAAAATAGCGATATTACTGCCAATGCACAACAAAGTTTTGGAGGTCGAGTAATCATTAATTCTAGAGGCATTTTCGGCACTACTTTCCGCCAGCAAACTACTCCCCAAAGTGATATTACCGCTACCTCTAGCCTGGGGGCTCAATTTAGCGGAATTGTCCAAATAAATACTCCCGATACTAGCGTTTCAGAAAGTGTAGTTCACTTACCAGGAAATTTTGTCGCAATGGACGATCGAATCGTTTCCAGTTGTCGAACTTCTCAAAATAATAGCTTTTCAATTACTGGCAGCGGTGGCTTACCCGAAAGCCCTAACGAAACATTATTAGGTAGGACTGTATGGCGAGATTTGCGCCCCCCAAACGAAATCAGCAGACATAATACCACCCTACCTAGCCCTAGAGAAACATCCAAACTTACACCAATTATTGAAGTCACAGGATGGATCAAAAATCTCCAAGGTGAAGTAGAACTCATCGCTGGAGTGCAGGGGGGCAGAGGTGCAGGGGTGCAGAGGTGCAGGGGGCATCAAAACTCAAAACTTTCCCCAGTCCCCAGTCCCCAGTCCCTAATCCCTAATCCCTTGTTTTAAATTAACTTGACATACTCCCCCGTCAAGCGATGCTGTGACGGGGGATTCTCCCAGAATCACCTCTTGAGATTACTGGTTCAACGAAACAGCTTAAATCCTCAATATCTCTATTGAAGACCCAGAGGCCGGATTCTCCCCAGTCGTTTG
>NZ_JBHFNS010000003.1:0-2867 GCF_041929135.1 Floridaenema fluviatile BLCC-F154
TAGTCAATGATGCCAGTACTTCTTTATTAATGCAAACTTTCTATAATCAACTAGCTAATAATACTGCTGAGTCTCCGATTACTAAAGCTGAGGCTTTAAGAGAAGCACAATTAAGTTTTTTGCGGGGAAATAACCAAACTGCCACTTCCCAAGAAAGTCGTGCTACTGTAGTTTTTGAGATTAAACCTGGGACTCGTGCTAATTTTGGTTCTCGGTTTTCTCATCCCTATTATTGGGCACCTTTTGTGTTAATTGGAAATGGATTGTAGGGTGCTTTATTATTCAGTATGGAGATTTTCTGCATCAATTTTCACATCTTCATAAAATAATGCGATGATTGAATCATAAACTTGCATAAGTTCTCAGCGATGAGACATATATATAACTGAACAGCCAGCGGATAACTGTTAATTGCGGAGTTATATATGAGTCGTCTGAGAGTTTTTGCTGTTAGTTTAATGTTTGCAATTGCTTCTACTTTGCCATTAGGAGAAACTACTCCAACTATATTAAATACAATTGCACAGACGACGACAAATCAAGAACGCCAAGCTGAGGCGGATAGATTGTACCAATTGGCAGAACAGCAGTATCGTCAAAGTCAATTCCGAGAAGCATTAGGAAATTTCGAGCAAGCTTTGGTAATCTATCGAGAAATAGGCAACAAGGCGGAGGAAGCGCCGACTCTCCATAATATTGCGTTAGTTTACGATAATCTTGGACAACACCGGAAGGCATTGGAATTGTTTAGCCAAGCTTTAGCTATTAGTAAGGAAGTTGGCGACAAGGTGGGGGAAGGAACAACTCTCGTTAGTATTGGGTTAGTTTACGACAATCTTGGACAGCACAGGAAGGCATTGGAATTGTTTAGCCAAGCTTTAGCGATTTTCACAGAAGTTGGCGACAAGGCGGGGGAAGGGACGACTCTCCAGAATATTGGGAATGTTTACAACTATCTTGCAGAATACCCAAAGGCAATAGATTTCTATCAGCAAGCTTTAGCGATTTTCACAGAAGTTGGCGACAAGGCGGGGGAAGGGACGACTCTCGTTGGTATTGGGTTAGTTTACTACAATCTTGGAGAGTACCCGAAGGCAATAGATTTCTACCAGCAAGCTTTAGCGATTTTCAGGCGAGTTGATGACAAGGCGGAGGAAGGTACGACTCTCAATAATATTGGGCAAGTTTACCGCAATCTCGGAGAGTATCCGAAGGCATTGGATTTCTTTAGCCCAGCTTTAGCGATTTATAGGCAAGTTGGTGACAAGGCGGGGGAAGGGACGATTCTCCAGAATATTGGGACAGTTTACCGCAATCTCGGAGAGTACCCGAAGGCTTTAAATTTCTACCAGCAAGCTTTAGCGATTTTCACAGAAGTTGGCAACAAGGCGGGGGAAGGGACGACTCTCGTTGGTATTGGGCAAGTTTACGACAATCTTGAAAAATACCGGAAGGCAATGAATTTCTACCAACAAGCTTTGGCGATTCACAGGCAAGTTGGCAACAAGGCGGAGGAAGGCAGGACTCTCAATAATATTGGGCAAGTTTACCGCAATCTCGGAGAACACCGGAAGGCAATGGATTTTTTAAATCAAGCTTTGGCGATTCACAGGCAAGTTGGCAACAAGGCGGAGGAAGGGTTGACTCTGGATAATATTGGGGAAGTTTACGATAAACTTGGAGAACACGGGAAGGCAATGGATTTGTTTAGCCAAGCTTTAGCTATTAGTAAGGAAGTTGGCGATAAGGTGGGGGAAGGCGAGACTCTCAATAATATTGGTTTGATACTGAACAAACAAAATCAACCAGAATTAGCCATTGTTTTCTATAAACAATCGGTGAATGTTATCGAAACTATTCGCCAAGATTTACGCAAATTACCTCAAGAACAGCAAAAATCTTACACCAAAACTGTTGCTTCTACTTATCGCGATTTAGCCAATCTCTTACTTGGACAAGGCAGAATTTTAGAAGCGCAACAGGTTTTAGAACTCCTGAAAATCCAAGAAATTCGCGACTATACCCGCAACGCTAAAGCGAGTAACCAAACTTCTGGTATTGACCTTAACTCCATTGAAGAACAGATTATCAAAACTCACGGCAGTTTAATCGCTTTCGGGCAAAAAGTTGCTGAATGCCGCAAAAGTAAATGCAGCGAATTAAGCCAACTCAACGACCAATTACAAGCTTTAATTACTCAATATAATCAAAGCATTGCTACTTTAAAACAAATTATCGCCAACCGTCGCGCCCAAGACCAACAAGTTCTCGACCCCAACGACTTCGGACGCAAAGCTAGAGAAATTACTGCTGCCCAACCTGGTACTGTGTTAATTTATCCGTTTGTTGTCGCAGATAAAACTTGGTTACTTTTAGCTGCTGAAGGTGGAGTTCTCAAAAGTATAGAAGTTCCGGTTTCTCGCCGTGAATTAGGAGAAACTGTGTTAAAATTCCGCCAATTATTACAACAGCCCAATTCTAATCTTCAGGAATTAAAAGCCACCAGCAAACAACTTTATGATTGGTTAATTAAACCTTTGGAATCTGAAATTAAAGGGAATAAAAAAGTTACTAATTTGGTCTTTTCTCTTGACCGAGTTACCCGCTATATTCCAATGGCGGCTTTGTTTGATGGGGAAAAATATTTAATTGAAAATTACTCGGTTTCTACTATTTTATCAGCTGGGTTGACTGATGTAAGTAGTAGACTTCCCCCAGGCACCTCCAACACTCCCGTTTTAGGACTCGGTTTATCTAATGCAGTTGCAGGTTTTAACCCTTTACCAAATGTACTCGCTGAAGTAGATATGGTAGTCCGCGAAAATGACGCAGATAAAAACGGTATTTATCCCGGTTTAGCTTTCTTA
>NZ_JBHFNS010000002.1:0-5496 GCF_041929135.1 Floridaenema fluviatile BLCC-F154
GTGTAATGGAAGGAATCAACAATAAAGCTAAACTAATTATGCGTCAGGGTTATGGTTTTACAAATTTTGAAAGTTTTCGTGCCCGCCTTTTAGGTAGTTTTTCTGATTAGAAATATTTATCACAGACTTTAGAGGAGAGCCCCAAAACTTTCCTTGGGCGGCGGCGGCAACGGCTGCTTGGGCTGCCCGTTGTGCCTGGGGATGAATCTGGATCTGTGGAAAATGGCGGAAGATAAAACATAAATAATCCTCTCCAAAAGAAACCGTAAACTCTTGCCGAATGATTTTAATCAGCTTGTAAACGGCTGCACTTCTAAGACATTGATAATCCCCATACATCACTAACATCACGGCGGCACTTAGCATACCTTGACTGTGATCTTGGGTTGAAGCTGGCACAACTAAAGAACTGGAACTATGGTCGTCGATCATCTTTCTACATCTGTATCAAGCATGGAACCTTGCGATTCACTTGCTCAATCCATATAAATTCAATATAAGCAATTGGGTTTTAGTTGTCGTCTACAGTGAGTTAACATTTTTAGGCTGTAATTTGATGGAGCAGCCGCTCCTTCTTAAGATAGAAGGTAGGCTCTAACTCAAATTAGACTCAAAACTTAATTGCACGGTCAATCCTATCCGTCTGACGCGATCGAGAGCCGTTGCCTACATCATCTGGCGGATCGGGCGGACAATCACTTCGTTGACATCGACATCATCCGGCTGAGACACGGCATACAGAACAGCGCTGGCGATCGTATCCGGGTTGAGTGCGTCTTTGCGGAGTTCTTTCAAGAAGCCTTTTGTTGGCTCGTCCGTGATATCAGAGCCGAGTTCGGTTTCAACCACACCGGGAGAGATGACGGTGACGCGAATTATTTTCGACTCCTGCCGCAGTCCTTCGGAGATTGCCCAAACTGCGTACTTGGTCGCGCTGTAAACTGCGCTGGTGGGTACTACCACATGGGCACCAATCGACGCGGTATTGATGATTTGTCCGCCACCTTGCGCTTCCATAATCGGCAAAGCTGCTGCAATACCATTCAACACCCCGTTGATATTCACGTTGATCATCGTGTCCCATTCCTCGACTTTCAAGGCATTCATCGGGGAGAGCGGCATCACGCCTGCGTTGTTAAAGATGACATCGACGCGATCAAACTTGTCTTTTGCAAACCCAATGAACGCTTTCACATCTTCTCGATCAGTGACATCTACGGCTTTAAATTCTGCCGTACCGCCTGAAGTGTGGATCTCCTCAACAATCTTTTCCAGCTTTTCGGTGCGCCGTGCGCCCAAAAGCACCTTTGCACCGTTTCGAGCGAGTAACTTAGCTGTGGCTTCGCCAATCCCGCTACTGGCTCCAGTGATCGCAATGACTTTGTTCTCAATGTTTAACATCGTTGTTTTCCTTTCTGTTCGAGTTGAGTGCTGTGAACTAAATATTGATTTCCATTTCCTGGATCATGAATGTGAAACCCTTGTCCACAATTCTGTAAACTTGCTCATGTCTAGGAAGGCGATCGCTTCGATTACTTGGTCGTCTTTCATGCGGAAATACCAGGTATAGGTGTTCCGGTACGGTCTGCCGTCTCTGGCAGTCGCCTCTCCGTCCCATAGCACGATCACCATATCGCCTGACTTAAATAACGCACTATTTCAATCTCCTCAAGCTAATTTTTACTTGGATTTGCTTCCAGTCAATCTATCAACAGCAGCTTCTATTGCAGTTTGTCCGGTGCGCGTTTCTATCTCTGGGCTACTTTCAAAGACGATATAACCAGAGTTGAAACCGCGCATCATCTCGCTGTAGCTGTTGACGGCTTCAGGTGAAAAGCCAAAGCTGGAAATCGTTGCTTGCCAGTCGCTTTCGGGAACAGCAATTGCCTGTACATTACGGTTAAGCACAGCGGCAAAAGCAGCAGCGACATCGTTTGGTGAGTAGTCGATCGGACCATGCAGCTCGATGATGCGCTGACCTTTCCAGTCTTCAATCATGGCTTCAGCCGCAGTGCGCCCGATGTCTTCGGTCGAAACCATAGGCAGCCGACGATCGAGTGGAGCAAAAAAACTGGGCAGTACCCCTTGTTCGGCAGCGATCGCGGCGGCACTCCCCCAATTCTCCATAAACGCTGCCGCTCGCAGAAATGTAACGGGAACTGCCAAGTTGCCCAACATGCGCTCTAAAATATGGGTCGTCAAAATGTTGCCCGTACCGGAAGCGTGCTGTGAACCAACCGAAGACAGTAACACGACCTTCCGTGCATCAGCGTTTGTAAGGGCTTCAACATAACACTCGCCGATCTGTTCTGCCAGCGCAAACATATCGCTGACGTTGTAAGCAGGTGGGTTCATCACATAGACGGCATCCGCTTCACGCATCGCGGCAGTCATCGCTTCGACATCAGTGACTTCGGCAACCGCTACGTCTGCACCTTTCTCTCGCCATGTACTGGCAGCTTTATCAGAGCGCAAGACAACGCGCACTGGAAAATTTCTCTCAAGCAAAGCGTTAGCCACTGCTGAACCTGTCTGTCCCGTCGCTCCAAAAACTACATACATAAGGTTTTCCTGCTCATTAATCATTCCGGTCACTCAGGCGATTTTTGCCTTCTTGCATCATTGCCTGATCCTCATCTTGTCTATTCGTCTGAGTTCAGCATAGGTTTGAAAAGCTGGTGTTGAAATGCCCAAACCTATCCGATGATTGCCTAATTCTCCAGAATGATCGTTTGCAGAGATTCTATAATGGCAACTGTAAGGTATTGAGTTAGTCGAGTCTCTGCTATGACAGTCGCAATCTCTCGCCCTGACATAATCGCGGATTACCGCCAAGAAATCGCCACACGGATCATGCGGCATACCCAATCTAGCGGCAACATGATTCAACCCACGGCGATCGAGCAATTAGACTTTGCGCGCTCAGATACAGTATCTACCGCACCTCATAGCGTGTATGAACCCATCCTGGCGATCGTCGTTCAAGGTCAGAAAAAAGCATTTCTGGGTGAGGAGATGTATCAGTATGGTGCAATGCAGTATCTTGTCGTCTCCGTTGATTTACCGCTGAGTGGCTTTGTGACTGAGGCGACATCTGATAAGCCGTATTTGGGGTTGAAGCTGAACTTAGACTTGATGCAATTGTGTGAGATGGTTGCCCAAATGGGTACCAGTTCGGCAAAGAAAGAAAACTCTGTTCGAGGCGTATCAGTTAGCAACGTCGATCCAGCCTTGATGGAGTGTGCCCTTCGCCTCGTCAAGCTCTTAGACACTCCGCAACACATCTCCATGCTGGCACCGTTGATGATCCGTGAACTCTATTACCATCTGCTGTTGGGTGAACAGGGGGAAGCCGTGCGTCAAATTGCCACATCCGGCAGTAATATGCAGCGAATTGCTTTAGCGATTCAACAAATCAAATCTGATTTTACCCAGCCGATGCGGATCGAGGATTTAGCGAGTCAGATCGGGATGTCTACTTCGTCGTTCCATCAGCATTTCAAGCAAGTCACTTCGATGAGTCCGCTTCAGTATCAGAAGCAGTTAAGACTGTTAGAAGCGCGTCGTCTGATGCTCGCTGAGGATTTCGATGCGACCTCTACTGCCTACCAGGTGGGATATGAAAGTCCCTCACAGTTCAGTCGGGAATATTCGCGATTGTTCGGTGCGCCGCCCATTCGAGACATTGAACGGTTACGGACAGCTTGAACGAAGACTGCTAGTTATCCATTGACCAAAAAAATGGGATACAAGCCCCGCCCTTGTAGGGCGGCTTTAATTGTGTTAAGCTAATTGCCGTAGAGGTTTTCCACGTCAGATGATAGTTTTAGAGTTTAAGGCGCAAGGGAAAACAATTCAATATCAAGCCATTGATGAAGCAATTAGGACTGCCCAATTTGTTCGCAATAAATGCCTCCAGTTTTGGATGGATAATCGGGGAGTTGGGCAGAAAGAATTGTATCGACACAATACGGTATTAAGGGCGGAATATCCCTTTGTGAAAGCTTTAAACTCTCATGCTTGTCAGGTTGCAGTGGAATGGGCTTATTCAGCAATTGCTCGATTTTATGATAATTGCCGAAAGTCTGTTCCTGGCAAAAAAGGCTATCCAAAGTTTAAGAAAAACTGCCGTTCAGTTGAATACAAAACTTCAGGATGGTCACTTTCTGAAACTAGGAAACAAATCACCTTTACAGATAAAAAGGGCATTGGCAAGCTAAAACTCAAAGGAACGTGGGATCTAAACTTCTACCAATTAGAGCAAATAAAACGGGTGAGAATAGTTCGACGTGCTGATGGCTATTATGTCCAATTCTTAGTGAAAGTGGACAACAAAGTAGATTGTCAGCCGACAGGTAAAGCTATTGGGTTGGATGTAGGAATTAAAGAATTCTACACAGATTCCAATGGTTACTCAGAACCAAATCCTAAGTTTTATCGCATAAGCGAAAAACGTCTAAAACTTAGACAAAGACGGGTTTTCCGAAAAAATATTGGCTCTGCCAACCGGAGAAAAGCTGTTAATAGATTAGGGCGAGTACACCTCAAAATAAGTAGGCAGCGTGAAGAACACGCTAAAAGAGTGGCGCGTTGCGTAGTTCAATCTAACGATTTGATTGCCTACGAAGATTTGAGGATTAAGAATTTAGTAAAAAATCATTGTCTGGCTAAATCTATTAATGATGCAGGTTGGTATCAATTTAGAAAATGGGTGGAACATTTTGGGGTGAAGTTTGGCAAGATAACTATTGCGGTTAATCCGGCCTTAACTTCTCAAGAATGTTTCTGCTGTGGTGCAATCGTAAAAAAATCCCTATCTATGAGAACTCATATTTGTAAATGTGGGTTCATATTGGATCGGGATTGGAATGCGGCACTGATGATTCTAAAAGTAGCCTTAAGTACTGTAGGGCATACAGGAACTTGGATCGTAGATCCGAACGCTTCAGGAGATTTAGCCTCTACTTTGATTGGAGTAATCCTGTCAGGGCAAGCTGAGTCTATGAATGAAGAATCACCGCACTTGTAGGGCGGTGAGTGTCAATACAGCAACCCTATAAACTGACAATGCCGCGTTTAACAGCAACAATCACCGCTTGAGTGCGATCGCTCACATCTAACTTATTCAAAATTCGGTTGACATGAGATTTGACCGTGCCTTCACCAATACTCAAAGCAGTTGCAATCTCGGCATTACTCATCCCCTGTGCCAGTGAGCGGAGGACAGTCAGTTCTCGTTCACTCAGTTCTGGATTGCTGAGCCGTTGAACTAACTTTGCTCCCACATCGGGCTCCCCGTGCCTCAAGGAGAATTGTGACCTGATCTCGACGAATTTCTATATCTTCAGTCCTGATCCCGCATTTCTCACAAAATAGTTGTTAGAGGCCACACCCCTTATTTCGTCAAAGCTAGACAGAATAAGGTTTTCAACAGTGTGTTGTTTTTTCTAGTCTCGGTTGAACAGGTTCAAATGCTTACTATACAAAGCTTCCAGA